>NZ_JBEZGQ010001144.1:0-2464 GCF_040650095.1 Actinoplanes sp. NPDC048791
GTCCGCGCATCGCCCCGGGGACCGCGCGGCGACTTCGATGCTGCCGAGGCAGACCCGGTGTCCCGGCCCTGCCGGACCGGTGCGACACGGGCTGCCGGTCCGGCAGGGGGCTCCGGGCGGAACCAGCTGCTAGATGGGTTTAGCGTGACGTTGCTCCTCCGTCCGCCGCCCGTCAAGGGACCGATTTCGCCAAAGGCGCGCATCGGCGGCCGTCAGTTGGCCGGCGCGTGGAAGACTTCGGTCATGCCGCCGCAACGGGCGACCCTGCTGCAGGTCGCACAACGGGCCGGCGTGTCCCGCAGCACGGCGTCGTTCGTCCTCGCCGGACGCCACGTGGACATGCGCATCTCCGAGGACGCCCGGCAACGCGTGCTGCGGGCGGCCCAGGAGCTGGACTACCGGCCCAACCTGATGGCCCGCAGCCTGCGCACCAAGGTCACCAAGACCATCGCGCTGGTCTCCGACACGCTCGCCTCCGACCCGTACGCCGGCCGGGCCATCCACGGCGCCCTCGCCGCCGCCGTCGCCCACGGGCACCTGCTGTTCATCGGCGAGACCGAGGGCGAGTCCATGATCGAGGAGAAGCTGATCTCCGACTTCCTGGACCGGCAGGTCGACGCCTTCGTGTACGCGAGCATGTTCACCCGCTACGTGCGCGTGCCCAAGCTGCTCAAGGGCCGGCCGGTGGTGCTGCTCAACTGCCTGACCCGGGCCGCGAAACCGGCGCACCACTCGATCATCCCGGACGAGGTCGGGGCCGGTTGGAGTGCGGCCAAGGTGGTCATCGAGGCGGGTCACCGCGAGGGCATCCACCTGGTCGGCAACCTGGCCCATCACGTCTTCGCCGCCCGCGAGCGCCTGGCCGGGATCCGCGAGGGCTTCGGCGCGGCCGGCATCAAGCTGGCCGGGAACATCGACTGCGAATGGTGGCCGGACTCGGCGTACGAGGCGGTCAGCGCGGCGCTGGCCCAGGGACCGCGGCCGAAGGTGCTGATCTGCCTCAACGACCGGGTGGCGCTGGGTGCGTACCAGGCGCTGCGGGAGGCCGGCCTGAGCATCCCCGGCGACGTCTCGGTGCTCTCCTTCGACGACTCGGACCTGGCCGCCTGGCTGCGCCCGCAGCTGACCAGCATCTCGCTGCCGCACTACCAGCTGGGCTGGCAGGCGGTGGAGACACTGCTGGACGCGGCGGGCCGGGACGAGCCCGAAGTGCGCCGGGTGCCGATGCCGGTCCGGTTCCGGGCGTCGATGGGTCAGCCCTGAGGGGATTCCGTCGTACCCGCGTGGTCTCATTGGTGCCGTGACCTCGACCCCCGCGGCGGTGCGCCGGCCGGCGTACCGGCTCGTCCGCCGGGCCGCCACCCCGGCGGACACGCTGCGCGACGACCCGCTGCAGCGGTATGTCGTCGGCCACACCGACGGCCCGCTGCTGGTGGTCGGCGGCCCCGGCACGGGCAAGACAACGGTGCTGGTCGAGGCGGTCGCGGCCCGCATCGCTGAGGGCGTGGACCCGGAACGCATCCTGGTGCTGACCTTCGGCCGCCGCGGCGCGGGCGCGCTCCGGGACCGGATCGAGGCCCGCATCGCGGGCCCGACCTATCACGAGCCACTGGTACGCACATTCCACGCGTACGCCTTCGGTCTGCTCCGCCGCGCCGCAGCTGACCGTGGAGAGCCGTCACCCCGCCTGCTCACCGGCCCCGAGCAGGACCTGATCATCCGCGAGCTGCTCGCCGTGGTCGGCGAGGCGGACGCCGAGGACACGGTCCGCTGGCCCGACGCGCTACGCCCGGCGCTGCCCACCCGCGCCTTCGCCCAGCAGCTCCGCGACCTGATGCAACGCGCGGCCGAGCGCGGCGTCGGCCCGATCGAGCTCGCCCGCCTGGGTGAACGCCTCGGCCGCGACGACTGGCCGGCAGCAGCCCGGTTCATCCGCGAGTACGTCGCGGTGCTGGCCCTGCGCGACGCGACCACCCGCGGCTCGACGGCCTACGACCCGGCCGAGCTGGTCCGGGCGGCATCCGGCCTGCTGGCCGACGACCCGCAGCTGCTGGTCGCGGAACGCCGCCGCCTGGCGTACGTGTACGTGGACGAGCTGGCCGATACCGACCCGGCCCAGATAGAGCTGCTGTCCCTGGTCGCGGGCGGCGGCACCCCACTGGTGGCATTCGGCGACCCGGACTCGTCGGTGTACGGCTTCCGCGGCGCCGACCCGGAGGCGGTGAGCTCCTTCCCGCAGCGCTTCCGCACAGCCTCGGGGGCGTTGGCCGAGGTCATCACGCTGCACACGAGTTACCGGGCCGAGCCGCCGGTGCTGGCGGCGACGGCCCGGGTCTCCCGGCGCATGCGGGGTGCGTCGCGTCATCGCTTGCCCGAAGGTCATGCCGACCCGGGTGTCGGGCATCATCCCGTGATAGAGGTGCAGGTCGGAGCCGCAGATCGCGGCCCGGGTGACCCGCACGAT
>NZ_JBEZGQ010001145.1:0-2459 GCF_040650095.1 Actinoplanes sp. NPDC048791
CGCCGGTCACCGGACGAGGCCGGGCGCTGCGCCATCGCCGCGACCCGGGCCTCCGCGTCGCGCCAGGCCTGTTCGGTCGTGTCCCGGACAAGCGTCGTGATGCGCAGGCCGAACTCCAGCGGCGGCAGGTCGCGGTCCAGGTCCGTGCTCAGGCGGCGGAGCCGGTCGATGCGGTCGGCGATGCCGTCCAGCGGTTCGCCCCAGAACAGCTGCACGTCGGCCTCGGTCGCGGAGACCCGCTCCGAGGCCGGGGACGCGCCGCCGAAATAGAGGCGAGGACCTTTCCCGTACGGGCGGGGGACCACCGTCGAGTTGGTGACGGAGAAATGCTCACCCACGTACGTGACGTTCTTCTCGGTCCAGAGCCGTCGGGCCGTACGCATGAACTCCTTGGTCCGGGCGTACCGCTGGGCCTGGTCGCCTTCCGTGTCGCCGTAGGCGGCCAGGTTGTCCTGGCCGCTGACGAAGTTGACCAGCAGCCGGCCGCCGCTGAGCCGGTCCAAAGTGGCGGCCGCGCTGGCGAAGTGTGCCGGCTGCCAGTAGCCCGGGCGGATGGCCACCAGCGGACGGAAGGTCGTGGTGCGGGCGGCGAGCGCGGTGGCGACCGTGAACGTGTCCGGCCGGCCCCAGCCGGTGCCGATCAGGGCGCCCGCCCAGCCGTGCCGCTCGGCGGTCAGGGCCAGGTCCACGCTGTGTTCCAGAGTGCCGTAGCCCTCGACCGGGTCGTCGCCGCGGTGCCCCGGCTCGACCGTGTTGGGGATGTACCACAGGAACGTCGCGCTCATCGGATCGGCTCTCCGGTCAGGACCAGGCGGTTGGCCGGGCGCGGGAGCTCGTAGTGCTCGCGCAGTGTGGTGCCCTCGTACTCGGTGCGGAACAGGCCGCGCTCCTGCAGGATCGGCACGACCTTGGTCGCGAAGGCCTCGATCCCGGACGGCAGGACGGCCGGCATGATGTTGAAGCCGTCGGCGGCGCCGTTCTCGAAATAGTGCTGGATCGTGTCGGCGACCTGCACCGGCGTACCGGTGAAGGTCCGGTGGCCGCGCCCGCCGCCGAGCCGGCCGATCAGCTCGCGCACGGTCAGGTTGTCCCGCCGGGCCCAGTCCACGATGAGCGTGCGGCGGCTCTTCGCGCCCTCGATCCGGTCCTCGCCGGGCAGCTGCGCGGGCAGCGGCCGGTCGAGGTGCAGCGTGCCGGCGTCCACGCCGAGCGTCTGGGCCAGGGTCCGCAGGGCGTACTGCGGCGCGATCAGCCGGTCCAGTTCGGCGTCGAGCTCGCGGGCCTCGGCCTCGGTGTCGCCGATCACCGGCACGATGCCGGGCAGGATGACGACGTGCCCGGGGTCGCGTCCCGCGGCCACGACCCGGCGCTTCAGGTCGGCGTAGAACGCCTGGCTCTCCGCCAGGGTCGGCTGGGCGGTGAAGACGGCCTCCGCCCATCTGGCGGCGAACTCCTTGCCGTCCTGCGACGATCCGGCCTGCACGAGCAGCGGGTACGCCTGTGGCGAGCGGGGCACGTTGAGCGGCCCGTCCACCCGGAAGTGCGCGCCGCGGTGGTCGATGCGGCGGACGCGGTCGCTCTGCGCGTGCACACCCTGCTGCTTGTCGGCGACGATCGCGTCGTCGGTCCAGCTGTCCCACAGCTTCGTGGCGACCTCGAGGAACTCGTCGGCCCGTTCGTAGCGGGTGCGGTGCAGCGGCTGGTCCGCCAGCCCGAAGTTGCGCGCGGCCGCGTCGCCCGCGGTGGTGACGATGTTCCAGCCGGCCCGGCCGCCCGACAGGTGGTCGAGCGAGGCGAACCGCCGGGCCAGGTTGTAGGGCTCGTTGTACGACGTCGAGGCCGTCGCGATCAGCCCGATGTGGGACGTGGTCGCGGCCAGGGAGGCGAGCAGGAGCGTCGGCTCCAGCTTGCCGGACGGCCGGCGACCCGGGTCGCTCCACAGCACGGGACTGTCGGCCAGGAACACGGAGTCGAACCGCGCGTCCTCGGCGATCCGGGCCAGGCGCTGATGCGCGGCCAGCGAGAGGTTCGCGTACGGGTCCGACCCGGGCAGCCGCCACGACGCCTCGTGGTGGCCGGTGTCGTGCAGGAACAGGTTGAAGTGCAGCTTGCGGCTCATCGGCTCTCCTCGTCGACGCCCAGTTCGTCCAGCAGGTAGGTGCGGATCTCGGCGAAAGCGGGATCGGAGCGCGAACGCCGGGCCAGGTCCACGCGTACGTCGGTGCGCACGACGCCGGCGTCCAGCAGGATCACCCGGTCGGCCAGCACGATCGCCTCGTCGACGTCGTGGGTCACCAGCAGCACCGCGGGCCGGTGCTTCTCGCAGAGCTTGCGGAGCAGGGTGTGCATCCGGATGCGGGTGAGGGCGTCGAGCGCGCCGAACGGCTCGTCGGCCAGCAGCAGCTGGGGCTCGCGGACGAGCGAGCGGGCCAGCGCGGCCCGCTGCTGCTCGCCGCCGG
>NZ_JBEZGQ010001146.1:0-2457 GCF_040650095.1 Actinoplanes sp. NPDC048791
CGGGCCGGTGGTGCCGGCCCGGTGTTCACCACGGTCAGGGCGGCGCCCCCGGCTCCCACGGTGACGTGCACCGTGCCGCCCGGATGGTTGTACTTGACCGCGTTGTGCAGCAGGTTCCGGACCAGGCGGTTCCAGCAGGACGCCGTCGCCGGCCACGATGCGGGGACGCAGGTCGGCGGTGACCTTCACGTCGGCGTCCGCGGCGGCGGGGGCGCAGGCGTCGACGAGCCCGGCGGTGATCCGGTCGAGCGACTGCGGCGTCCGCGACGCCAGCCCCTGATCGGCCTGGCTGAGCACGAGCAGCCCCTCGATCAGCCGTTCGTTGCGGGCGTTGCTGGCCAGCAGCTGGCCGGCCAGCAGCGCCGACTGCTCCGGGCTCAGCGGCTCGGTCATCCCCGCCTCGATCAGCGTGCGCTGCAGGGCCAGCTGGGTGCGCAGCTCGTAGGAGGCGTTCGCCGCGAAGATGCGCTGGCCCTCGTAGCCGGCGGCGATCCGGTCCATCGTGGCGTCCAGCGCGCGGCCCAGCCGCCTCAGCTCGTCCCGGCCGCGCCCGGGGCGGATGCGGTGGCCCAGGTTCTGCGGGCCGAGCTGCGCGATGGCCGGGATCAGCCGGCGGACCGGTGCCAGCACCCGGAACAGCGGGTAGATGCGACGAGATGCGCTCGCCGGGATCGCCGAGGAACTGCCACATCACGACAGCCCCGAGCACCACGTACGCCGACAGAGCCGCGACGTGCGGCAGCCGGGTCCGGGCACCGGCGGTGACCTCGGGGGAGTGGACAGCCGGCGGCGCTTGATCCAGGAGGACGGTCATGGGCGGCGACCGTACGGATCACGTCATAAGCGCTCCTCTCCCCGGCTCGCGGTGCGTGCTCGGCATCGTCCGGTCCCGGTCTCCGCGTCGAAATCCAGCTCAGGTTGCGCACGCAAGACCACGAACCGACCGCTCTCGACCAGCGAAACGCCTCCATAAGGATGTGGGTATGAATTCAGCTGCGGCAGCACTACTCGGCTCGCTCATCGGCGCACTTGCGGCAGTCAGTGGATCTGTCATCACCAACATGGTCTCCCTGGCCAATGAACGTCGCCGGCAAGAATCCGCAGCCAGGCAGGCATACGTCCAGCTGGTTCGGGACCGGTGCGGGATCTGCTTCGGGTCCATGTTCAGGGTGATCCAGGAAATCGAGTGGATGTGCTGGTATGCGAAGCACGCACCGGACGAGATCGACGCGGAGCTGATCAAGTCATACGAGAACCGGGTCAATGAGGCCTACGGAAGCCTCATGAGCGCCATCGCGATGACTGCCAGCCTGAGTCTGTCGGCCCACAAAGAGTTGAATCCGCACCTCACGGCCTTGTACACGCTGGAGGAACGGGTCGGGATCGCTTCCCGCATGATTCTCACGGAGCGCGATGCCGCTACGGCTGATCTGCGCACCTGTGCCCAAGAAGCCAAAGTCATGAGAGACCAGCTTCCTGAGCTGCTGCACGACACCATGAGGCTGGCCGAGGCCTGATATCGGCCGGGCAGGCACCGCTCACGCGACGGATCAACCCAGCGTGTCAACCAAAGTTGACACGTCACTCCTTGTCAACTACGGTTGACAGCATGACGCTACTGACATCCGTGCCTGGTGCCAGCCCGGCGCGGCCGCCTTTCCGCCCCAGTCCGCTTCTCGTGGCCGGCATCCTCGTTGGTCCTCTCTTCACGGCGGCATACCTCGCTGAGGGCATTTTCCGTGGCCGTGGATACTCACAGCTTCGTCATCCGGTCAGCTCGCTCGCTCTCGGGCCGCAGGGTTGGGAGCAGATCGCCAACTTCGTAGTCTGCGGACTGCTGGTGGTGCTGTTCTCGATCGGTCTGCGTCGTACTCTGCGCCCCGGTCCTGGCGCGCTGGCTCTGCCGGTGCTGGTGGCGGTGTGGGGCACAGGACTGATCGGTGCGGGAGTTTTCGTCACCGACCCCGTGGGCGGCTATCCGACGATGGCAAGTCCGGTCACCTGGCACGGTCAAGTGCACGACCTGGCCTTTTCTCTGCCCGGCTTCGTTGCGCTGACCCTCGCCATGGTCACTGCCGCCGTCGCGTTCGCGCGCCGCCGGCCGGGCTGGTTCGCGGTGTATTCGGCGCTGAGCGGGGTGGCATTCGCGGTGCTGTTCTCATTCGCGACAATCGGTTTCGCCGGCGTCGACCCATGGGCGTCCACAGCAGGACTGTGGCAGCGACTCTGCGTGTCGGTCGGCTGGCTGTGGCTGACGCTGCTGGCGGCGACGCAGCGCCGAGCGACCTCCTGACCGGCCGCCAGTGCGCGATCGACCTTGTCGGCGACGCGCTCACATCGCGGCCCCGGCCACCAGCGGTGGCGTCGGGCAGTGGACAGCAGGCGGCGGTTGATCCAGGACGGTCATGGGCGGCGACCGTACGGATCAGGTCACAAGCGCTGGATGGACGCTCCTCT
>NZ_JBEZGQ010001147.1:0-2456 GCF_040650095.1 Actinoplanes sp. NPDC048791
GGCAGGCCCCGGGCGACGGCCAGCAGCGTGTCCTGGCACGCCTCCTCGGCGTCCTCGCGGTTGGGCAGCAAGCGGGCACAGACCCGCAGGACTTCGGGGCGGACTGTCACCAGGAGCACATTGAGGGCGGCCAGATCGCCGGCGGAGGCGATGCGGGCCAGGTCTTCGACATCGGGAGCGTGCATAGCGCGTCCTCTCCGCGCTCAGTATGCATCCGGGGTGCACGGCCGGATGTCCCCCGCTCGTGCCACGTTCCGTAGCCGTACGGCGACAGTCAGGTAGGCGACAGTAGCGAACCAGGCCGGGCGAACCGGTGGACGAACTTGCTGACCGTCCACCGATGAAGCGGAGCTCGACATGTACGCACCCGCACTGAATTCCCTCGCCCTCGCCGTGGCGTTGTCCGGGGCGCTGGTCGCCACCGCGACGCCGCCCGCCTGGGCCGGCGCCACGGCCCACCGCCCGGCCCTGGTCTCGGCGGACAAGTCACCGCCGCAGATACGTGACGTCCGGTTCTCCCGTACGGCTGTGGCGGTCCGGGGGCTCGCCGTCGTCCCGGTACGGGTGTCCCTGCGGCTCACCGACCCGTCCGGCGTGCTGGACAACCCGCACGACATGAACCCGTCCCCGCAGCTGACCATCGGGCCGGTCCCGGGCTTCCAGTCGAAGCTGCGGCCGGTGCTGACGCGTACCTCGGGAACGGCGACCGACGGCACCTGGAGTGCGACCGTCAACGTGCCGTCCACCTGGAACGGCACCGTGCGGATCGTCTCGGCCGGGGCGTCGGACACGGCCGGCAACACGGTCACCAAGGCGCTGTCCGGGGCCGCGTCCCCCAAGCTGCGGGTACGGGGCACCCACCGGCCCGCCGTGACGTTGCGCTACTCCCTGCTGGACGGGGGCGGGTTCCGGATCCACGGGCGCGCCTACTACACCGACACCGGGCGGCCGCTGCGGTCGAAGGCGCTGGCCACCGCGTACGACAGCAACTGTGACTTCGACGGGGGTGCGACCAACAACGTGGTCACCGATGCTCAGGGCAACTACGAGAAGCTGTTCCGCAACGGCGGCGCGGGTGCTGCCGGTTGTGTCGCGCTGATCGGGCGGGCCGCGCGCCACCAGCGGCCGACGATGCTCACCTACCGCATCGCGTCCGCGCCGAACTACGCCGTGCCCGCCGCCGCGATGCTCCAGCCGGCGGATCTGAACGGGGCGGACACCACGACGGTCACCGACGACTACTGGGCCGCTCTGCAGCCGCCGCAGCCGTGTGGCCCGTACTCCTCGGCCGGACTGCGCCGGGAGCACCGGACCGTGCAGGCGATGATCGGGGTGGACAACCGCCCGTCGGTGATCGTGAACGACGTGGCGACGTACGCGTCCGACGGTGCCCACCGGTATCTGACGCAGCTGCGCAAGGCCGTGGCGACCTGTGGCCACGGATGGTCCGTCGTCGGCACCGGCGTGGCCGGCGACGAGTCGCTGCTGCTGCGGCGCCGGGAGCACATCGACTACGCCGAGACGGACAAGGACACCTATGTGGTGGTGGCCCGGACCGGTCGCGCCGTCGTGGTCGTGGCCGACACCGGCTGGGAGACCGGCGACGGGCACGAGGCAGTGGCCCGGCGGCTGAGTGTGGTGGCAGTCAAGCGCGCGGCCGTTCTCTAGGCCGTCCTGATCGGACAGTGGATTCACCGGTGAGCGTGGCCGCGGCGGACATTCCCGTCGCGGTCACTGCCGTGTCCGGTACCTCCAGCACCGCCCGCAATGCGGCCAGCGCCTCCTCGGCGAAGTGCCACAGTGGCCGGTCGCCGTCCTGGTCGAGCCACTGCTGGATGGACACGTGCAGCAGGGTCACGCCGGTCTCGGCGAGCAGCGCCGCGGTCATCGCCGGCACCCCACGCTCGCGGAAGCCCGCGCTGATCGCCTCGCAGATGCCCGCACGCTTGCGCAGCTCCCGCTCGCCCAGGCCCGGGTCGGAGCGCACGATCTCGCGTCGCCGGCGCACCTCGTCCCGCCGGCCCTCGAACCAGGTGTCCGCCACGGTCCGCAGCGCGCCGACGATCAGCCCGAGGGGATCGGCCGCCGGGGGCGCCTCGGCGATCATGCGACGGGCCAGCTCGGGCAGCTCGTGCTCGCCGGCGAAGAGAACCTCGCGCTTGTCGGCGTAGTGCCGGAAGAAGGTGCGGGTGGTGAGCCCGGCCCGGGCGGTGATCTGCGGAACCGTCGTGGCGGCGAAGCCCTGCTCGGCGAAGAGCTCGAGAGCGGCCTGCTCGAGCCGTTCCCGCGCGTCCGGACGCCATCTGCTCACCGGGCCGATCCTACCCTGATGACACGCGATGTCATGGCGGTGTACGTTGACGACATCGCGTGTCATCAGTAGGCGCCGGTGAAGAGCGGAGACGACACGTTCGACGTCGTGCACGCCCACCAGGTGCTGCAGCACGTCGGCGACC
>NZ_JBEZGQ010001148.1:0-2455 GCF_040650095.1 Actinoplanes sp. NPDC048791
CGGGCGGCGGCCTGCCGGAGCTCGCCGGCGAGGCCGAAACCCCACCGGCGCAATGCGGTGAGCTGCCTGATCAGGTCGCCCGGTGGGCCGGGACGGAGCAGCCCGCGCCGGGCCAGGGTGGCGAGCACGAACGGGACGGCCATGCCGGTGCACCTCCAGGGGCGGTCAGCGGATCGGCATCCCGGAGATCGCCCGGGCGATGACCAGCCGCTGGATCTCGGACGTGCCCTCGAAGATCGTGTAGATCTTGGCGTCCCGGTACATCCGCTCGACCTGGTGATCGCGCAGGTAGCCGGCGCCGCCGAGGATCTGCACCGCCTTCTCGGTGACCGCGACGGCCACCTCGCCGGCCTTCAGCTTGGACATCGACCCCTCGCCGGCGGTGAACGGCCGGTCGTTGCGGCCCATCCACGCGGCCCGCCAGACCAGCAGTCGGGCGGCGTCGATCTCCGTCTTCATGTCCGCGAGGGCGAATGCGATCGCCTGGTTCTCGATGATCGGCCGGCCGAACTGCACCCGGTCCTTGGCGTAGCCGAGCGCGTACTCGTAGGCGGCGCGGGCGATCCCGATCGCCTGGGCGCCGACCGCCGGGCGGGACAGCTCGAACGTGCGCATGGCGGCCTGCTTGCTGGCCCGCTGTCCCGAGCGGGCGCGGGCCAGGCGCTCGTCGAGGGCCTCCTTGCCGCCGAGCAAGCAGCTGCCGGGCACCCGTACGTCGTCCAGGAAGACGTCCGCGGTGTGCGAGGCCCGCAGACCGAGCTTCTTGAGCTTCTTCGTCCCGGCCAGGCCCGGCGTACCGGGCGGGACGATGAACGCGGCCTGGCCGCGCGAGCCCAGCTCCGGGTCGATCGAGGCGGTGACCACGTGGATGTTGGCGATGCCGCCGTTGGTGGCGTACGCCTTCTGCCCGTTGAGGACCCACTCGTCCTTGGCCTGGTCGTAGACGGCCCGGGTGCGCATCGAGGCGACGTCCGAGCCGGCCTCCGGTTCGGTGGAGCAGAACGCGCCGACCTTCGGGTCGGCGGTGTCACCGAAGCACTGCGGAACCCACTCGACGAGCTGCTCGGGGGTGCCGGAGCCGTAGATCGCGGCGACCGCGAGCGAGGTGCCGGAGATCGCCATGGCGATGCCCCCGTCGCCCCAGAACAGTTCCTCGTTCGCCAGCGGCAGGGAGAGCCCGGTCGGGTCGGACCACATGTTGATCAGGAACTCGAAGCCGTAGAGGCCGATCTTCGCCGCCTCCTGGATCACCGGCCACGGGGTCTCCTCGCGTTCGTCCCACTCGGAGGCGGCCGGACGGACGACGCCTTCGGCGAAGCCGTGCACCCACTCGCGCAGATCGCGTTGCTCCTCGTTCAGCTCGAGCCAGAACTCCACGGCAGGTCAGCCTTTCCTCAGAGAAACCTACTGGCGCGTTAAGTTACGGGGAGGATGCGTAGTCTGACAAGGGTGTCGACCACTCGCACCTTCAAGCGACTGCCCCGTGAGATCCGTGAGCAGCAGGTGCTCGACGCCGCGGTGCGGGTCTTCTCCCGCCACGGCTTCCACACCGCGTCGATGGACGAGATCGCTGAGGTCGCCGGCGTCTCCAAGCCCATGGTCTACGCCTACCTGGGCACCAAGGAGGAACTGTTCATCGCCTGCCTGCGCCGGGAGGCCACCCGGCTGATGGAGGCGATCGCCGACGTGGTCGACCCCGCCCTCGGCCTGAGCGACCAGCTGTGGTCGGGCCTGCGGGCGTTCTTCGCCTTCGTCGGCGCACACCGCGACGGCTGGGCCGTGCTCTACCGGCAGGCCCGCGGGCAGGAGCCGTTCGCTGCCGAGCTGGCCGCCATGCGCCGGCGCATCGTCGACGTGATCGCCGACCTGCTGGACCGGGCCGTGCGGGCCGAGGGGCGCCAGATCCACGGCACTGATCTCGAGGTCAGCGCGTACGCCCTCGTCGGTGCCGGGGAATCGCTCGCCGACTGGCTGGCCGATCACCCGGACGCCGACCCGGACAAGACCGCCGGCCGGCTGATGAACGTCGCCTGGCTGGGCGCCGCGCAGCTGCTCCGCGGCGATGTCTGGGCCCCGGGCGGCTCCGAGCCGCCGGTCACGTCCCGGGACGCGGCGTGACCCCGGTGACCGAGCCGGTCAGGTGGGGGCGACCGGAGTCCGCCGCACGCAGGGTGAAGTCCCAGCCGCCGCCGGCGGTTCGCGCCGCGGCGAAGTCGACCGTCGCCGGTAGCAGGATGGGCAACTTGAAGGCGACATCCACGCTGTAGGCCGGCGGCAGCCGCCCGTCGAGGGCGGCCAGACATCGTGCCTTGGTCCACATCCCGTGCGCGATCGGGCGGGGGAAGCCGAACAGGCGCGCGCCCAGCCGCGAGGTATGAATCGGGTTGTGGTCGCCGGAGACGGCGGCGTAGTCGCGACCCACCCGGACCGGGACCCGCCGGCGCGCGGTGGCGGC
>NZ_JBEZGQ010001149.1:0-2448 GCF_040650095.1 Actinoplanes sp. NPDC048791
CCGGGGTCGAGGTTGCCGAGCGGGCCGATCGGGTGCCAGCCCGGACCGACGATGTGGCCGGGGTGCAGCGACAGGTCCCCACCGAGCTCGGCGCGGATCCGGCCGAGCAGCCGCAGCGCGGTCAGCGAGTGCCCGCCCGCGTCGAAGAAGTCGTCCTCGACCCCGAACGACGGCAGGTCCAGCACCTCGGCGAAGAGTTCGCAGAGCCGGCGCTCCCGGTTGTCGGCGGGCGGCCGGGACTCGGTGGTGACCGGGGTGGGTGCGGGCAGCGCGGCGGTGTCGAGTTTGCCGTTGACGGTCAGCGGCAGCACGTCCACGACGGCGTACAGGGACGGGACCATGTAGGACGGCAGGCGCTCGGCCAGGGCGGCCTTCACCTCGGCCGGGGTGGCCGGGCCGACCAGGTAGGCGTGCAGGGCCCCGCCGCGGGCCAGCACCGCGGACTGCCGGACGCCGGGCACCGCCGAGACCGCCGTCTCCACCTCGCCCAGTTCGATGCGGTAGCCGCGGATCTTCACCTGGTCGTCGGTGCGGCCGAGGAAGTCCAGGTTGCCGTCGGCGCGTTCGCGGACCAGGTCGCCGGTGCGGTAGAGGCGGGTGCCGTCCGGCCCGGCGACGAACCGGGACGCGGTCAGGCCCGGCTGGTTCAGGTAGCCGCGGGCCAGGCCGGCGCCGGCGATGTAGAGCTCGCCCGCTACGCCGGGCGGGACCGGCCGCAGCCAGGCGTCGAGGACGTGGCCGGTGGTGTTCCAGATCGGCTTGCCGACGGTGGCGGTGACGCTGTCGTCCGTACCCCCGCCCAGGGTGTTGATCGTGTATTCGGTCGGGCCGTAGAGGTTGTAGCCGGCCACGCCCCCGGTGTCGCGCAGGACCGTCCAGAGCTTCTCGGAGACGGCCTCACCGCCGAGCAGCACCAGGCACGGCCGGTGGTCGCCGTCGAGCAGGCCCTCGTCCAGCAGGGCCTGGGCGTACGTCGGGGTCAGGTTGACCACGTCGACCCGGTGGGCCGCGCAGTAGGCGACCAGGGCCCGGCCGTCGCGGCGCAGTTCCTCGTCGGCGACGTGCACGTGGTGGCCCTCGACCAGCCAGAGCAGTTCCTCCCAGGACATGTCGAAGGAGAAGCTGACCGTGTGCGCGATGGTCAGCACCCGGCCGCCGGCCGCCGCCACAGTCGGCGCGAAGATCGCCTCGCGGTGGTTGAGCTGCATGTTCGTCAGCCCCCGGTACGGCGTCACGACCCCCTTGGGCCGCCCGGTGGACCCCGAGGTGTAGATGACGTACGCGGGCCGGTCCAGCCGTCCGGGCGTACCCGGGGCGAAGTCGGCCAGCCACGGCTCGCCGACCTCCTCGTACAGCCCGGCCAGCGACTCCAGCACGACCAGCGGCCGGGCGTCGTCGATCATGTCCTGGCGCCGCTCGTCCGGCAGGTCCAGATCCAGCGGCAGGTACGCGGCCCCGGCGCGCAGCACCGCGAACAGCGCCACCACCATCTCGATGCCCCGGGGCAGGGCGAGCCCGACGATCGTCTCCGGGCCGGCCCCCAGCGACCGCAGTCCGCGGGCCACGGCACTGACCCGCCCGTCCAGCTCGGCATAGCTCAATGTCACGCCGTCATGGGTCAGCGCGGCCCGGGCCGGGGTGTT
Source organism: Actinoplanes sp. NPDC048791 (assembly GCF_040650095.1). NCBI lineage: Bacteria > Bacillati > Actinomycetota > Actinomycetes > Micromonosporales > Micromonosporaceae > Actinoplanes > Actinoplanes sp. NPDC048791. The sequence goes on from NZ_JBEZGQ010001149.1 coordinate 1,644, forward strand.
CGCGGCCTGCTCGGCGAGCATCTCCGCGATGGTCAGGTCGGGGATCTCCGCGGTGTGACCGAGCAGGGCGGGCGCCCCCGACAGCGGCACGGCGGCCACCGGCGCGTCGGCGTCCAGGGTGTGCAGCACCTCGGCGAACCGGTCGAGCAGGGACCGGGCGTCGGCCTCGGCGACCACGTCGGAGCGGTACTCCAGGCGTACCCGTAGCTCCCGTCCCGGGGTGACCACCCAGGTCAGCGGGTAGTGGGTGGCGTCCACGGCCTCGACCCCGACGATGCCGTGCTCGGTCTCCAGGTCGGTGAACGTGTCGTCGTCGAGGAAGTTCTGCAGCACGTACAGGCTGTCGAAGAGCGGGCCGCGCCCGGCCGCGCGCTGGATGTCGCCCAGGCCCAGGTATTCGTGCGGCATCAGGTCGATGCGCTCGGCCTGGACCCGGCGCAGCACGTCGCGGACCGGCTCGGCGGCGGCGAAGGTGACCCGCTGCGGCACGGTGTTGAGGAAGACGCCGACGACCTCCTCGATGCCGTCGAGGTCGGTCGGGCGCCCGGCGACCGTGGTGCCGAAGGTGGCCTCCGTGCGGCCGGAGGCGTGCCCGAGCACGAGCCCGAGCGCGGTGCTCAGGACGGCGTTCAGGGTGACGCCCGCGGCCCGCGCCTGCTCGGTGAGCCGGGCGGTCTGCGCCTCGGTGAACTGCACGCCGAGGCTGGTCGCGAGCACCGGCTGGGTGCCGGCGGCCGCCGGGTAGAGGATCGTCGGCTCGCCCAGCCGCTCGGTCCAGGCCCGCTCGGACGCCTCGTTGTCCTGC
>NZ_JBEZGQ010001150.1:0-2444 GCF_040650095.1 Actinoplanes sp. NPDC048791
CACGGGCCGGCCGGCCGCGGCGGGCAGGCCCGCGGCGAGCACGGTGCCCGCTGTCGTCACGACGGCGAGCGCCGCGCTGATGGATCGCCTCACGAGGCCTCCTGGGGATTGGGGAAGGCTTTTATTACAAGGTGACTTTACTGTGCCGAGATCCAGCCGCGTCTATGCCGTCGCTCGATGCCCTCCAGCAGCAGGTCCAGCGCGAACTCGAACTCGAACTGGTCGTCGCAGCCCCCGCCGACGACCGAGTCCTCTGTGTGAGCCGCTGCCATGGCCAGCTCGGCCACGTACGGGAACGCTTTCGCCAGCTGCGCCGCCATGGCCGCCGGGGGCGGTCCGGCGGCGGGCGCGGCGGTGAACAGCTCCTGGCTGAAGCCGAGGATCCGGCTGCCCATCGCGTGCATGACGTGATGGGTGAGGTCGAGGGAGAGGCCGCCCTCGCGGAACAGGCCGATCATTGAGTTCAGGTAGGCCAGCACGGCCGGGGTCGGCGTGGTGCGGAACTCGATCACCTGCGCCGCCCAGGAGTGTCGCTGCAGGGCACTGCGGGCCGAGAGGATCCGCTGCCGGACGGCGGCTTTCCAGCCGGTGCCGGCGACGGGCGGATCGATCTCGCCGACGACGACGTCGACCATGCCGTCGAGCAGTTCGTCCTTGTTGGCCACGTGCTTGTAGAGCGCCATCGGCACGACACCGAGTTCCTGGGCGAGTTTGCGCATGCTGAGCGATTCGATGCCGGCGTCGTCGGCGAGGGCGACGGCCGCTCGCAGCACGCGCTCCCTGCTCAGCGGGGCGCGTCTCTCCGCGGGCGGGGTCATCGGCTACCTCCGGGGGCTTGACAGGTGTACGGCGTACACCCTACCGTCCGGGCTGTGGTGTACGCCGTACACCTGAGCTGAGGAGGCGTCATGAAGGCGATCGTCCACGACCGGTACGGCCCACCCGATGTGCTGCGGTTCCAGGAGGTCGACAAGCCGGTACCGGCCGGGAACGAGGTGCTGGTCCGGGTCCGCGCCGCCGCCGTCAACGCCCGTGACTGGCACTTCATGCGCGGCGATCCGTACCTCGCCCGGGCCGCGTTCGGCCTGCGCGCTCCCAAGGTGCGGATCCGCGGCACGGACTTCGCGGGAGTGGTGGAGGCGGTGGGCGGCGACGTGACCCGGTTCAGCCCCGGCGACGAGGTGTACGGCGAGGTCGAGGCGGCGTTCGCCGAGTACGTGAGCGTCCCGGACGACCTGGTGGAGCGGAAGCCGGCCAACCTCAGCTTCGAGCAGGCCGCGGCGATCCCACTGGCCGGCAACACCGCCCTGATGGGCCTGCGTGACGTGGCCCGCGTGCGGCCGGGGCAGCAGGTGCTCATCAACGGCGCCTCCGGCGGCGTCGGCACGTTCGCCGTGCAGCTCGCCAAGTCCTTCGGCGCGCAGGTGACCGCCGTCTGCAGCACCCGCAATGCCGAGCTGGTCCGGTCGCTCGGCGCGGACCACGTCGTCGACTACACCCGGGAGGACTTCACGCGGGCCGGACAGCGCTACGACGTCGTGTTCGACCTGGTCGGCAACCGTTCCCTGGCCGACCTGCGCCGCGCCCTCACACCCACCGGCACGCTCGTGCTGTCCGGCGGCGGCGTGTCCGAGGGCGGCAGCCTGGTCGGGCCGATCGGCCTCGTGGTCAAGGGCCGGCTGCTGGCCCGCTTCGTCCGCCACCGGGTGACCACGCTGGAGGCGGTGCCCAGCGGGGCCAACCTCGCGACCCTGCGGGAGCTCGCCGAGGCCGGCACGCTCACCCCGGTCATCGACCGCACCCACCCGCTGAGCGAGACGGCCGAGGCCATCCGGTACGTCGAGGAGGAGCACGCCCGCGCGAAGGTCGTCCTCACCGTGTGAGAGACGCGGAAGTTAGCATGGGCCATGATCTTCGAACCGTCGGCGATCAGGCTGCTCGAGGCGCCCTACGACTCGGGCCACCACGGGCAGCGGATGGGCGCGGGACCGTTGGCCCTGGTGGAAGCCGGTGCGCCGCAACGGCTTCGCGATCGCGGCCACCCGGTGCAGCATCAGCGCCTGACGGTGTCCTCGGCGTGGCAGGCCGAGCTGACCACCGCCTTCGAACTGCACCGGATGATCGCCGCCGAGACGGCTGCCGCCCGCTCGGCCGGCCAGGTGCCCCTGCTGATGTCCGGCAACTGCAACGCGACCCTCGGCGTCCTGGCCGGGTCGGCGCCGGAGACCGGGCTGGTGTGGTTCGACGCGCACGGCGATTTCAACACCCCCGGGACGGACCCGGGCGGGTTCCTCGACGGGCAGGGCCTCGCCATGGTCACCGGCCGGTGCTGGACGGCGGCGACCGCGACAGTGATGACCAGCCTGTCGACCGTCCTCAAGGAGAGCTGGGGCCTGGTCGAGGACCGTCAGGACCGGGTGGCCCAGCACTTCTACGCCCGGCTG
>NZ_JBEZGQ010001151.1:0-2443 GCF_040650095.1 Actinoplanes sp. NPDC048791
GGAGCCCTGCCAGCCGGGGCTGAGCGCGGGAATCCGCAGCGCCCGCTCGATCCGGTCGGCGGGGTGGCCCGGCAGGTACAGCAGACCGTCCACTTCGGCCACGCTCATCCGTTCCGGGCCGTCGGCGACCTTGAGGATCTCGTCGCCGGCCCGGATGTCGCCCTCCTGCAGCACCCGGAAGTAGAAGCCCGGCCGGTGGTGCTGCACGAGCAACGCCGGCATCCGGGGGTCGTCGAGCCGGATCCCGACCCGGTAGCAGGTGACCCGCGGCTGGGTCACCTCGAACAGTGCCGTCCCGATCCGGTAGCGGTCACCGATGCACACCTCGTCGTCCGGCAGCCCTTCGACGGTCAGGTTCTCGCCGAACTGGCCGTAGCCGAAGTCGTCGCGGCCGAGCAGCTGCTGCCAATACCGGTACGACTCCAGCTGGTACACGAAGACAGCCCGGTTCTCGCCGCCGTGCCCACCGAGGTCACCCTGCCCGTCGCCGTCGATGTTCAACCGGCGCACCGTGGCCGCGCCGCCGACCGGCTGTTTCCAGATACCGGTGTGGACCGTCCGTCCCTGCCACAGCACGTCCTTGGGCAGACCGACGTTGACCGAGCGCAGCATCGCCACCCCGCCATCCTCCACCCGTCCCGCCCGGCGGGGAACACCAACGGGCCGCGACAATGCCGCTATGACCGCAGCGAGGCCGGACGCCGGCTATTTCGACCAGTGGTACGCGGACATGGCCGCCTCACCCGCCCGCGACGCCATCATCGCCCGCGCCCTGCGACTGCCGCCGGAGCTGGCCGGCGTACTGCCCGAGCCGGCCGTCACCGAGCTGACCAGCGAACTACGCCTGCCCCGGGACGGGCTGCTGCTCGACGTCGCCTGCGGCCGCGGCGGCTACGGCATCGAGGTCGCCCACCACACCGGCACCCGCCTGGTCGGAGTCGACTTCTCGGCCGTGGCTTTGGAGCTGGCCACCGCCCTCGGCACCCGCCGGCTCCCCGCCGGCCGGGCCGAGTTCCGGCTCGGCACCCTGGTCGCGACCGGGCTGCCCGCCGGAGCCGCGGACGGGCTCATGTGCGTGGACGCGGTGCAGTTCGCCGATCCGCCGCTCGCCGCCCTGGCCGAGTTCCGCCGGCTCCTGGCGCCCGGCGGCCGGCTGGCCCTGACCTGCTGGGAAGCCGCCGACGGGCAGGCCCCGCCGCGGATCCAGGCGGTCGACCTCCGGCGCGACCTGCCGGCGGCCGGTTTTCTGGACGTACGGGTGCACGAGAGGCCCGACTGGCGCGAGGCGGAGCGCCGGGTGTGGCAGGAAGCCGTCGCGGCGGACGGGTCCGACCCGGCGGTACGGTCGCTGCAGGACGAGGGCCGCCGCTCGCTGGACACCTTCGCGTCCCTGCGCCGCGTCTTCGCCACCGCCACCGCCCCGTGACCGACCGGCGCAGCGCTCAACCGCCGCCGGCCCGGACCAGGCCTGACTCGTACGCGTAGACCACCGCCTGCACCCGGTCCCGCAGCCCGAGCTTCATCAGCACCCGCGCCACATGGGTCTTGACCGTGGCCTCGCCCACCCCCAGCTCCGCCGAGATCTCCGCGTTGGACATCCCCCGGGCCAGCAGTCGCAGCACGTCCACCTCGCGCGGAGTCAGCTCGTCCAGCTCGGGCGCCGGCGCCGGCCCCGGACGCCCCGCGAACGCCGAGATCACCCGCGTCGTGACAGCCGGGTCGAGCAGCGCCTCACCGCCGGCCACCACCCGGATCGCGGTGATCAGGTGCTCCGGGGAGGACACCTTGAGCAGGAAGCCGCTCGCCCCGGCCTGCAGCGCCCGGTACAGGTTCTCGTCGGTGTCGAAGGTGGTCAGCACGATGATCCGCGGCGGGTGCGGCGCCGCCAGCAGGGTCCGGGTGGCGCTGAGCCCGTCCTGGCGGGGCATCGCGATGTCCATCAGCACGACGTCCGGGCGCAGCCGCCGCACCACGCTGACCGCCTCGGTGCCGTCGCTGGCCTCGCCCACCACGGTCAGATCCGGCTCGGTCTCGATGACCATGCGCAGCCCGGCCCGCAGCATCCGCTGGTCGTCCGCGATCACCACCGAAATGCTCATCGGCTCACCTGCACCGGCACCGGCAGCCGCGCCCGCACCGAGAAGCCGCCCTCGGGGCGCGGCCCGGCCGTCAGCTCGCCGCCGAACAGCGTCACCCGCTCGCGCATCCCGATCAGCCCCTGACCCCCGCCCGACGGGGAGTGCGCCGCCTTGCCGTCGTCCTCCACCGTCAGGTGCAGCCCGTCCGTCCCGAAGTCGACGGTGACCGTCGCGCTCGCGGCGCCGGCGTGTTTGAGCACGTTGGTGAGGGAGGGCGGCGTCCAGCGGATCGTCGAAGACGGTGAGCCCGGTGTCGCAGGCGCCCGGATAGCTGGACTTGAGCGAGTCGACCTGTTCGATCGAGC
>NZ_JBEZGQ010001152.1:0-2442 GCF_040650095.1 Actinoplanes sp. NPDC048791
ATCTCGTCCACGGCGGCGTTCTGCCCGACCAGGCCGATCCGCCGCCGGACCTCGCGGGCCTGGGTGCGGACGTCGAAGCCGGCGACCCGCGCGCTGCCGCCGTCGGTACGGATGAGCGTGGCCAGGGCCTTCACCGCGGTGGTCTTGCCGGCGCCGTTCGGGCCGAGCAGCCCGTGGATGACGCCGGGCGGCACGCTCAGGTCGAAGCCGTCCAGAGCTTGCAGAGCGCCGTATCTCTTGCGTAGTCCGTCGGCCATGAGGGCGTGGTCGGTCACGGTGGCTCCTAACTCCGTATGCCTTACGGAAATCTTGCCGGCAACACCGTACACCCCACGGGGTAATCTGCGCACATGGATCAGGACATCGATCGCACGCTCAATCTGCTGTGGCGGCGCACGCTCGGCACCCCGCAGGGCACCCGCGGACCCCGGCAGCGGGTGAGCGTGGACGAGGTGGTGCGCGCGGCGATCGCGGTGGCGGACGAGGAGGGGCTGCCCGCGTTCTCGATGCGCAAGGTCGCCGACCGGCTCGGGCTGAAGCTGATGTCGATCTACACCTACGTCCCCGGCCGGGCCGAGCTGATCGGCCTGATGATCGACGAGGTGGCCGGCGAGCAGCAGCTGCCGCCGCACGAGGGCCCGCTGCGGCAGCGGATCACCGGGGTCGCGCAGCAGATCTGGGACGAGTTCCACCGGCATCCCTGGCTGCTGCAGGTGGAGAACAGCCGGCCGTGGATCGGCCCGAACGTCTCCGACCGCTACGAGTGGCAGCTCGCCGCCATCGAGGGCGCCGGCTTCACCGACCTGGAGATGGACCAGGTGATCACGATGCTGGGCAGCTTCACGGCCGGGGCGGCGCGGTCGTCCATCGACACCCGGCGCACCACCGAACAGTCCGGCATCTCCGACGCCGAGTGGTGGGCGGTCAACGCGCCGGTCCTGGAACGGGTGATGCCCGGCGACGCGTACCCGATCTCCGGCCGGGTCGGGCAGGCCGCCGGGCTGGAGTACAACGCGGTCGGCGACCCGGAGCGGTCGTTCCGCTTCGGGCTCGACCGCATCCTGGACGGGCTGGAGCGCCTGCTCGACCGCTGACGGGGGCGCACGGGGAAGCCGGGCATAATCGCCTCTCATGAGCGACGCCCTGATCGACAGCCTCACGGCGGCGGTCGCCGCCCGGCCCGACGACGTCGCGCTGCGGCTGCACCTGGCCGAGCTGCTGGTCGAGGCCGGGCGGACCGGCGAGGCGATCGGGCACGCCGCCCAGGTGCTGGCCCGGGATCCCGCGAACGAGGCCGCCCGGCGGGTGATGACGAGCGCTCTTCCGGGTGAAGCGCCGAAACCCTCGCCAGCTCCGGGCGTGGACTGGGACGCCCTGGAGGGCGAGTTCGAGGGCGTCGTCCCGCCCCGGTTCGCCCCGGCCGGTGCCGACGACCGCGCGTTCGACGTCGAACGGGCCACGGTCACCCTCGCCGACGTGGGCGGCATGGACGAGGTGAAGCAGCGCCTCGAGCTGGCCTTCCTCGGCCCGCTGCGCAACCCGCGGCTGCGCACGCTGTTCGGCAAGAGCCTGCGCGGCGGCCTGCTGCTGTACGGCCCACCCGGCTGCGGCAAGACGTTCCTGGCCCGGGCCGTCGCGGGGGAGATGGGCGCCGCGTTCGTCTCCCTGTCGATCGTCGACGTGCTGCAGATGTGGGTCGGCAGCTCGGAACGCAACCTGCACGACCTGTTCGAGGCCGCCCGCTCGCACGCGCCCTGCGTGCTGTTCCTCGACGAGATCGACGCGCTCGGCCACAAGCGCAGCCAGCTCAGCTCCTCGGCCATGCGGACCCTGGTCAACCAGCTGCTCACCGAGCTGGACGGGGTCGGCGGCGGCAACGAGGGCGTGTTCGTGCTCGCCGCGACCAACGCCCCCTGGGACATCGACGCCGCGCTGCGCCGGCCCGGCCGCCTCGACCGCACTGTCCTGGTGCTGCCGCCGGACGCGACCGCCCGCGCGGCCATCCTCGAGTACCACCTGCGCGAGCGGCCGGTCGCCGGCATCGACCTGCGCGCGCTGGCGGCCACCACCGAGCACTTCTCCGGTGCGGACCTCGCGCACGTGTGCGAGACCGCCGCCGAGTTCGCGATGCGCGACGCCATCGCCACCGGTGAGGTGCGGATGATCTCGCAACAGGACATGACGGCCGCCGTACGGGAGGTGCGCCCGTCCACCGACGCCTGGTTCGCCACGGCCCGCAGCGTGGTCATGTTCGGCAACGCCGGCGGCGAGTACGACGACCTGGCCGCGTACCTCCGGAAGCGCAAGCTGCTGTGAGCGGCGACGACGCGTACCGGCAGGCCCGGCAGCTCGCCCAGGTCGGCCGGCACGCGGACGCCGAGGTCCGGTTGCGCACGGCGCTGGCCGCCGCGCCAGCCGACGCCGATCTGCTCACCCTGCTCG
>NZ_JBEZGQ010001153.1:0-2439 GCF_040650095.1 Actinoplanes sp. NPDC048791
AGTTGTCGGGCAAGCACGGCGGGGACGGCGCGGCGGTGCGGGCCGAGGTGCTGGAGATCATCGGTACGAGCGGCAAGATGCACAACCCGGTGACGAGGCAACAAAGCTTGCCACTCTTCGCCGGTTGGGGCGACCGTGGTGCCATGACATACGACGTGATCGTGATCGGCGGCGGGCCCGCCGGACTGAGTGGCGCGGTGGCCCTGAGCCGCGCGTTGCGGTCGGTGCTGGTGATCGACGCGGGTGAGCCCCGCAACGCGCCCGCCGACGGCATCCACAACTACCTGACCCGCGACGACATCGCGCCGGCCGACTTCCGGACGGCCGGGCAGAGCGAGGTACGGCACTACGGCGGCGAGATCGTCGACGGCCGGGTGACCGGGGCCGGCCGCGACGGCGACCTGCTCACCGTGACGCTGGCCGACGGCCGCTCGTACGCCGCCCGGCGCCTGCTCGTCACCACCGGGCTCACCGACGAGCTGCCCGACATCCCCGGCCTGCGCGAGCACTGGGGGCACAGCGTGATCCACTGCCCGTACTGCCACGGCTACGAGGCCCGCGGCCAGGCCATCGGCATCATCGGCTCGTCGCCGATGTCGCTGCACCAGGCGCTGATGTGGCGGCAGTGGAGCGACGACATCACGCTGTTCCTGCACACCGCGCCCGAGCCGGACGCCGAGCAGGCCCGGCAGTTCACCGCCCGGGGCATCACGGTGATCACCGAGAAGGTCGCCGAGGTGCTGGCCGAGGGCGGCAAACTGACCGGGGTACGGCTGACCGACGGCACCGTGGTCGCCCGGGAGACCCTGGTCGTCGCCCCCCGTTTCCTGGCCAACGCGGAACCGCTGCCGTCCCTGGGCCTGACCGCGACCGACAACGACTTCGGCAGCGCGGTGGTGGCCGAGCCGAACGGGCGTACCGAAGTGCCCGGGGTCTGGGTCGCCGGCAACGTGACCGACCAGATGGCCCAGGTGGTCAGCGCGGCCGCCGCCGGCCTGCACGTCGGCGCCCAGCTCAACGCCGACCTGATCATGGAGGACACCGCCCGGGCGGTCGCAGCTCTCGGGTGACTCGCAGGCCGGGCGGTCACCGCTCTCGCGTGATCCGCAGGCCGGTGGTCACGGCCCTCGGGTGATCCGCAGGCCGGTGGTCACGGCTCTTGCGTGATCCGCAGGCCGGCGGTCACGGTTCTTGGGTGATCCGCAGGCCGGGCGGTCACGGTTCTTGGGTGATCCGCAGGGCTGCCGCGGCGACGATGCAGAGGCCGGCGGTCGTCAGGAAGACGCTGGTGTAGCTGCCGGCGCGGGTCAGCAGCGCCGCGGCGCCCAGCGGGGCGGTCGCCTTGGCGATCGTCACCGGCACGACCAGCATCGCCGCGATGGTGGCGTAGCGGCTGGTGCCGTAGCGGTCGGCGAGCAGCACCGGCTTGGCGATGGTCGCGACGCCGAAGCCGAGCCCGAAGCCGACCACGCCGACCACGGCCCCCACCGTGGTGCGGCCGGTGAACGGCAGCGTGGCCACCGCGACGGCCTGCACGGTGAAGACGGCGGCGACGACTGTGGCGGTGCGGAACCGGCGTTGCAGTGCGGTGGTGGCCAGCCGGCCGGTCACCGACAGCAGGCCGAACAGCCCGGCGGTCGTCGCCGCGAACGACAGCGGATGACCCCAGCTCAGCAGGGCCGCCACCAGGTGCACGGTGATCAGGGAGATGGCCGCGGTGTTGGCGGTGAAACCCAGCGCGAGCTGCCAGAACGCCCGGTCGGGACGGAACGGGGCCCGGGCCGCACGGGCGACGGACGCGGCGGGACGCAGGACGATCGCGTGCAACGGGACCGTGAGCAGCGCCTGGACGGCCGCGAGGATCAGCAGGGCGGTGCGCCAGCCGTACTGCTCGACGAGGTGGCCGGTCAGCGGCAGGAAGACGGTGCTGGCGAAGCCGGCCACGACGGTGAGCACAAGTAGGGCGTTCGGGCGTTCGGCGGCGGTGTGCCAGGCGATGACCACGGCGAAGGCGGCTTCGTAGAGGCTGGCGGCACCGGCGGCGCCGAGACCGACTTGGACCGCGTACAGCTGCCACAGGCTGTCCACCTGCGACCAGGCGACCAGCAGCAGCGCGCCCAGCAGTGAGCCGGCGGTCATCAGCGCGCGGCCGCCGTGCCGGTCCAGCCACCGGCCGACCGGCACGGCCAGGATCGCCGCGGCCAGGACGGAGGCGGTGAACGTACCGGTGATCGCGGTTGTCGTGGTGTGCAGCTCGGCGGCGAGCGGGGTCAGGAAAACCGCGAAGGAGTAATGGAGCGTGCCGTAGCCGACGGTCTGGGTGATCGCGAGCGCGGCGACCGTGCGGCGGGCGCGCACCCGGGTGCCGGGGTGGCCGCCGTTCGCGGGGGCGGCGGCCGCCGGGGCGGGGCGTCCCCCGGTCACCCGCAGCAGCTGCCG
>NZ_JBEZGQ010001154.1:0-2434 GCF_040650095.1 Actinoplanes sp. NPDC048791
ATCCGGTGGTCGACCGCGCCGATCTGGAAGTCGGGGCCGTCGAGGGCCGCGGGGGCCAGCGGGGCACGGGCCACCGCCACCAGCTGAGCCACGTCACCGACGAGGAACGCGGCGCCGGCCAGCGAGAACGACAGCCAGAGCCGCCGGGCGACCGCCGGTCCGGCCCGGGCGACCTGCGCCGAGAGGACCGCGAAACAGCCGTGCACCGCGGCCATGAGCAGCCAGAACATCGCCACCTGGGGTCCGGTCCCGGTGCGCCGGGCGCCGAAGCCGACGACGGCGGTCACCGCCAGCACGAGCAGCACCACGACCAGCGGGTCGGCGCGCCGCCACGGGCGCGGGTTCCGCCGGTGCATGGTCACCTCGTTCGTCGGTCGTCACCGCTGGGTCACGGGACGGCTGAACCGTCCATTCGGCATCACCGGGGCGGGGCTGAGGAGTTCAGCCGATCCGGTGCTCGAAGATCCAGGCCTGCGGGTCGCCCTTGCGGTGCAGCATCCGCATGACCAGCGGCATCAGAGCGTCGCGCACGGCCGCGCCGACCGGACCGGCGGTCTTGGTGCTGCCGCTGCGCCGCCCGTACGCGACGACCTTCTCGACCCGCTTGCGGCGCAGCTGCTCGTAGTCGGCCAGGGCCCCGGCGATGTCCGTACGGGCCCGCAGGCAGCGCCCGAGGGTGACGGCGTCCTCGATCGCCATCGACGCACCCTGGCCCGACGACGGCGAGACGGCGTGCGCGGCATCGCCGATCAGGATCGTGCGGTCGTCGCGCCACACCGGCACCCGCGGCAGGTCCCAGGTGTTCCAGGGGCCGACGATCTCCGCGCTGGCCCGGATCAGTGCCGCCGCGGGCACCTCGTCCCCGGCGAACAGCTCCAGCAGCTCGGCCCGCCAGCCGGCCGGGGTGAACTCCTGCGGCTCGACCGGGCGCCGGCGCGGTGGATTGGCGAACCACCACACCGAGTCGTCGGGAGCGGTGACCCAGCCGAAGAACGCCCGCCGCCCGAAGGCCATCTGCATGACCCCGGGCTCGGTGCGCAGGTCCGCCGGGACCGGGCCGGTCGTGAGGCCGCCCGCATTGAGCAGGCCCAGATAGCGCGGTGCGGGCGCCGCCGGGTCCAGCGCTGAGCGGGTCCGCGAGTGCAGACCGTCCGCGCCGACCAGCAGGTCGCCCCCGGCGGTGGTGCCGTCGGCGAACTGGGCGGTCACCCCGCTCGGCGTACGGGTGCGGCCGGTGAGCCGTTTGCCGTACCGGATCGGGATGTCGCGCCGCTCGGCCTCGCCGCGCAGGGCCAGGTAGAGGTCGGCGCGCCGGATCGTCGTGGTCGTCGTGCCGTCCGCGTCCGGCCCGCCGAGGGGCAGCCGGGCGAGCTGTCGGCCCGCGGAGTTGCGCAGCACCATGGCCGGCGTCGCGAAGCCCGCGGCGAAGAGCCGGCCCGGGTCGAGACCCAGCGTGCGCAGGGCGGCCAGCCCGTTCACGGCGACGGTGAGGAAGGAGCCGCGCTCGTCGGCCCCGCGGTCGTGGGCCTCGTGGATGACCGGGGCGAACCCGGCGTCGTGCAGGGCGATGGCGGCGACGGTGCCGGCGATGCCGCCACCCGCCACGAGAGCTGTCTTAGTCATTCCATGACTATCCATCCCATGACTATGAGAGGCAACCCTGGGAAAACCCCTAGGCTGAGGCCATGACGTCTGCGGAGCCGCGCCGGTCCACGCTGGCGATGGTGCTGCTGGCGCTGCTGCTCGAGGCGCCCATGCACCCGTACCGGATGCAGCAGATGATCAAGGAACGCGGCCAGGACCAGCTGGTCAACGTGGCCCAGCGCAACAGCGTCTACCAGGCCCTGGACCGGCTCGTCCGGGACGGGCTGGCCCGGCCCGGCGGCACCGCGCGCGAGGCGGGACGCCCGGAACGCACGGTCTACGAGATCACCGAGGCGGGCGCGGCGACGCTGCGCCGCTGGCTGACCGCCATGCTGCCGGCCCCGGCCCGGGAGTTCCCCGAGTTCCCGGTCGCGCTGGCGTTCCTGCCGATCCTGCACCCGGCCGAGGTGCGCACGCTGCTGGAGAGCCGGGTGGCCGTGCAGGCGGAGAAGCTCGCCCAGCTCGAACGGCAGGCGCCGCCCGGCCTGCCCCGGCTGTTCCTGATCGAGGACGAATACCGCGCCACGATGCTGCGCGCCGAGCTGGAGTGGCTGCGCGCACTGATCGACGACCTGGGCAGCGGGCGGCTCGACTGGAACGAGAGCCTGATCGCGGAGACGCTCGCCCGCTTCGGCTAGAGATCCTTGATGAGATCGTCCGCGGCGGCGTACGGGTCCAGCCGGCCCGCGGCCACCCGGGCGGCGAGGTCGCTCAGCGCCGTACCCTCGCGCAGCGAGCCCAGCCGGGCCCGCAGCGTGCCGAGCGCGATCGCCTCGACCTCCGCCGCGGC
>NZ_JBEZGQ010001155.1:0-2429 GCF_040650095.1 Actinoplanes sp. NPDC048791
TCTTGTTCGCGCGCGACCTGTGGCGCTGGCGGCCCCCGGCCACGGTGGGCGCCGCGCCGGATCGGGTCGCCGCCGCGGTCCGCTCCGGCGGCCGCGACGTCCGGCATTCACCGGTGGTCCGTCGCATCCTGCTGCGCGCGGGCCTGTTCCTGGTCCCCGGCAGTGCCCTCTGGGCCCTGCTCCCCCTGGTCGCCAGCCGTCGCCTCGGGCTCGGCTCCGGCGGGTACGGCGTCCTGCTCGGCGCGGTCGGCGTCGGCGCGGTGGCCGGGGCGCTGCTGCTCCCCCAGTTGCGGGCCCGCTGGTCCCTGAACCGGCTGCTGCTGGTGGCCGGCGTGGGTTTCGCCCTTGTCCTCACCGTCCTCGCGCTGAGCCGCTCCGAGGCCGTCGTCGTGGCGGCGCTGCTGCCGGCCGGCGTCGCGTGGGTCATGGTGCTGTCCAGCGTGAACGCCGCGATGCAACTGTTCCTGCCCAACTGGGTACGCGCCCGCGGCCTGGCGGTCTACCAGATGGTCTTCGCCGGCGCCCAGGCCGCCGGCGCCCTCGCCTGGGGCGCCCTGTCCGACATGTTGGGCCTGGTGCCCGCGCACCTGACCGCCGCCGTCCTCATGCTGGCCGGCGCGGCGACGCTGCGCTGGTGGCCGTAGCGCGACACCACCGGCCAGAACCGCGAACCGGCCGTGTTCTGGCCCGAGCCGCACCTGGAGCTGGACCCGGACAGCCAGGACGGCCCGGTCCTGGTCACCGCCAGCTATCCGGTGAGCCCCGAACGCGCGGCGGCGTTCGTCGAGGCGATGGAGGCAGTACGCCGCAGCCGGCTGCGGACCGGCGCGGTGCGCTGAGGCCTGTTCCGCGACGGGGAACAGCCGGACCGCTTCGTCGAGGCGTACCTGGTGCCGAGCTGGGACGAGCACCTGCGCCAGCATGGCGGCCGGCTGACCGGGGCCGACCGGGCGGTGGAGGAACGGGCCCAGGCTCTCGCCGACGGACCGCCGCAGGTGAGTCACCTGCTCTCGGCCCGCTGACCACCGGCGACAGGCCGCCGCGTCCGTCGTTTCCCGGACAATGTCGATTCAGGCATTGAGAACGATCACTGCATTCCGCCAGAATCGCGACCATGAGTGACGACATCGCAACGGTACGGGACTACGACCTGTTCACCCCGGAAGTGATGGCCGACCACAACGCGTTCCTGCACCGGGTCCGCGCCGAGAGTCCCCTGGCCCGGCTGCCCCAGCTCGACGCCTACCTGCTCACCCGGTACGCGGACATCAACGCGGCCCTGCGCGACAAACGCATGGACAGCGCCAACATGGCCCAGGTCCTGCACCGCCTCACGCCCGAAGAGCAGGAGGAGCTGGCCCCGATCCGACAGTCCATCGAGATGTGGATGGGCCACACCGTCCCGGCCGACCACGTCCGCTTCCAGCAGCTGCTCAAGCGCTACTTCACCCCGGCGATGGTCGACCAGCTGCGGCCCCGGGTACGCGCGTTCACCCACGAACTGCTCGACGCCGTCGCCCCCAAGGGACAGATGGACGTGGTCCGCGATCTCGCGTACCCGTTGCCGGCCAACGTGATCGCCGAGCTGCTCGGGATGCCGACCACCGACCGCGAGCAGTTGCAGGCGTGGTCGCGGGACATCGTGCCGATCTTCAGCAACGGCGACGTGCAGCAGATGCGCCAGGCCCAGCGCAGCATGCTGGAGATGCACGACTACCTGCGGACCATCGCCGCCGAACGCCGCCGGGCTCCCCGCGAGGATGTGCTGAGCATGTTCATGGCGGCCGAGGCCGAGGGCGCCATCACCGAGGACGAGGCGGTGGCCAACTGCGTGCTGCTGCTCTTCGCCGGGCACGAGACCACCGCGAACCTGATCGCCAACGGCCTGGTCCTGCTCTTCGACCACCCGGACCAGCTGGCCCAGCTGCGGGCGAACCCGGAACTGATGCCGTCGGCGGTCGAGGAGATGCTGCGCTGCGACGGCCCGGCCGGGGTGATCGGGCGAGTTACCAAGGAGCCCGTCGAGGTGGCCGGGCATCCCGTACCGGCGGGGCGGCACATCTATCTGGCGCTGATGGCGGCCAACCGCGACCCGGAGACCTTCCCCGACCCGGACACCTTCGACATCACCCGCAAGCGCAACCGGCACCTGAGCTTCGGCATGGGCACCTACTACTGCCTGGGTGCGGCGCTGGCCCGGATGGAGACCGACGAGTGCCTGCGGATCCTGCTGGACCGGTGCCCGCAACTGCGGCCCGCGTACGAGACCCCGGACTGGACGCCGACCGCGCCGTTCGGCCACCGGCTGGAAACGCTCCGCGTCACCTTCTGACGCTCCACAATGGTGGGCGGGCCGAGTCGCCGCGGCCCGCCCACCATTGATCGGTCACACGCCGGTGAAGCGGCGCAGGCGCAGGCTGTTGGCCACC
>NZ_JBEZGQ010001156.1:0-2424 GCF_040650095.1 Actinoplanes sp. NPDC048791
GACGTCCGCGACCCGGTGCAGCAGGGCGGCGCGCTCGAAGGCGGACAGCCGCGCCCAGCCACCGGCGGCCCGGCGGGCGGCGGCGATGGCGGCGCGGGCGTCCTCGCGGTCACCGTCGGGCACGGTGCCCAGCTGCTCACCGGTCGCCGGGCTGGTCGCGACGGTGGTGGCGCCGGACCGCGCGGAGATCCAGGCGCCGTCCACGAACATCTGATGGTGCATGACTCTCCCAGCCGGCCGGACGATGAGGCGAGCCCACCCTAGTCGGCCGGGATGACGGCCTGGCCGCCCGGACGCCACCCCGCAGCCGTCAGCGCGGCCCGGACCGCCGATGCCCCGGCCGGGAAGTCCCGGGCATTGAGCAGAGCCGCGGAACCCAGGCCCAGCAGTTTCCGGGCATGCAACAGGATCGTGCGGGGCAGCGTGCCGTCGGCGGCGCTCAGCGCGGCCAGGGCACCGTCGACCTGACCCACGTCGGTGATCATCATCAGGTCCGGGTCGGCCGGGAGCCGGACCGTCGTGAACGGCGTGCCGCGGAACTCGCAGCCGTCGAACTCGGCGCCGCTCAGGTCCACCTCGGTCATCGGGTTGGCATCCGGCTTGTCCTCGCCGAGGTGCCGCCCGTCGAAGACCACGTCGCGCAGCGGCCCGGCGAAGGTGCACCGCACCAGACTGGACTGCCAGAAGTTGACCCGGTCGAGCCGGGCGAATGAGAAGTCGCAATCCGTGTACGTCGCGGCGCTGGAGCCGGCCGCGGTGAGGTCGGCCCGGACGAAGCTGACCCGTTCGTAGCGGTTGCCCCGACCCTCGCGCCAGGCGCCCAGTGACGAGCCGCGCAGCGCGGCGCCGGTGAACGTGGTGTCCGCGACCGTCGAACCCCACAGCCGCCAGTCGTGGCAGACCGCCCGGTCCAGCCGGACGGACTCCAGCGTGCAGTCGAACAGGCGGACCCCGGCCAGCGACGCCCCGGACAGGTCGATCGCGGCCAGGTGGGCGCCCCGCCATTGCGAGACCGGCGGGGCGGCCGGGAACCCGCGGAGGTCGCGTTTGCCGTCGACCTCCGCGAGGTCCAGGTCGTCAAGCCCGGCGCCGGCCGCCAGGCGGGACTGGATCTCCCGTTGCAGCAGCCGTCCGTCCGGTGTCGACCATCGTTGCCGTAACGCTCTCACTGCCACAGGATGCCCACTCCCGGGCCGTAGCGGGGGCCGTAGTCGTACACATGCTGACCCCAGCTCTTGGTGGTCGTGAGGTCGTACCAGCCGACGAGCGGGACCGGTCCGGTGTTGGCCCAGTCCGGGCCCGGGTAGCCGTTGGGCGTGCTGAACAGCGGGGCGAGCGAGGGGTCGTCGTCGGCCATCCGTTTCACCTCCGCGTCGAGGATGTTGCCCTTGATCGCGTTCTCCAGGTTGGGGTTCTTGTCGATCCTGGCCTGGTCCTTGGCCGAGAAGCCGATCTCGTCGTTCTCCCACCGGCGCAGCGCGTCGTTGGTGAAGTCGCGCAGCTTGGCGGCCAGCGGATCCGGGTTGGTGATCTCGTTGCCGTAGAGGTCCACCACCTTGGCACCGCAGTTGTGCACCAGGATCCGGAAGGCACCGGCCTGGGCGTAGAAGGTGTGGAAGCCGCCGACGCTGAGGTTGTGCACGGTGACCCTCGCGGTACGGGCCTTGACCGCGGTGACCTCCGCCTGGCCGCCGACCTCGGTCCGCAGCCGCGAACCCGGGCGCAGGTCCTCGGCGTCGATCCACCGGCGCGCGTCCGGCGCCCAGAACGGGTGACTGTCGGCCGCGGTCAGGGTCGCGGTCCGGCCGTTCGACGTGATCGTGAGGTCGACCAGCTTCTTGACGCCCCGGTCGGTGACCACGTCGGTGACCGGGCGGGCCGCGGTGCGGTTGGTCTCCGGGTCGGTGGCCAGCACCTTCGCCCCGACCGGCACGTCCTCGATCGGCACGGTACGGCCGTCGGCGAGCAGGATCGGCGTACCGGCCAGGAAACTGTTCGGGATCTGGCAGGCCTGCGCCCGTTCGGCGATCTCCAGCAGGTCGTCGATGCGGTCGCGGGCCAGCGCCGCCCGTTCGATGAAGTTCTGGATCTTGGGCGCCAGCTTGGCCAGCTTGAACGCCGTGGTGAGGACCCGGGGCCCCGGAATGAGCCCGACGGCCGCCCACAGGCAGGCCACGATGTCGCCGTTGCCGAAGCAGGCCTCGAACTCGGCCAGCCCGGTCAGTTCCTTGAGCAGCTCGGCGTCCTCGGACGCCAGGAAGTCCCACACGCTCATCCCGGCCAGCGCCTGATCGTTCTGCAGCTGGGCCCGCTGCTCGGGGGTCAGGCCCCCCAGCAGCTCCGGCGCCGGCAGCGCCGGTGGGTTGCCGGACACCTGGGCGGCCAGGGTCAGGGCCCGGCGCCGGCGGTCGGTCTCCTCGGCGC
>NZ_JBEZGQ010001157.1:0-2422 GCF_040650095.1 Actinoplanes sp. NPDC048791
CGACGACCACCGGGTCGCCGCCGCGGGGCACGGGCGCGGTGATGAGTTCGGCCAGCGGGCCGACGCTGGGGGCGACGGCGGCGACGGTGAACGGGTCACGCAGGAATTCGTGCAGGAAAGCGGCACGGTGCTCGGAGGTCATCGCACGGCTCCTTGCGCAGCGTCGGCCGGGTCCAGGACCCGGGAGAGCCATTCGGTACGGGTACGGCGGGCCGCGGCCGACAACCGCGCGTGCGGGTACAACGCGTCGAACCCGTGGAAACCGCCGGCCCAGACGTGCAGCTCGGCGATGCCCCCGGCCGCCCAGATCCGGGTCGCGTAGGCGACGTCCTCGTCGCGGAACACCTCGGCCGAGCCCGTGTCGAGGTAGGTGGGCGGCAGGCCGGACAGGTCATCGGCCAGCGCGGGGGAGACGTGCACGGGCACGGCGCCGGGATCGAGGTCGCCGAGCAGCGACCGCCAGCCGAACGCGTTCATCTCGCGGGTCCACACGCCCGGACCGCCGGCGTACTGGTGGCTGGAGACGGTGTTGTTGCGGTGGTCGAGCATGGGACAGATCAGCACCTGGGCGGCCAGGGCCGGGGTGCCCCGGTCGCGGGCCAGCAGGGCGACCCCGGCGGTGAGGCCGCCACCGGCGCTGGTCCCCGCCACGACGATGCGGGCCGGGTCGATGCCGAGCTCACCGGCGTGCTCGGCGACCCAGAGCAGGCCGCGGTAGCAGTCCTCGACCGGGGTCGTGCCGGTGTGCTCCGGGGCCAGCCGGTACTCCACCGAGATCACGACCGCGCCGAACTCGTCCAGCCATTCCAGCGGGATGTCGAGCTGGGCGAAGCGGTCGCCCATCACCATGCCGCCGCCGTGCATCCAGTACACGCACGGTGCGGCGGTGGGACGGGCGCCACCGGACGGGCTGAAGATCGACAGGGCGATCGGGGTGTCGTCCGTACCGGTGATGCTGACCTCGCGCCGGTCGACGGCGCGGCCGGCGAGCAGGGGTTCGACGGGTCCCGACGAGTACGGGCGGATCTGGGCGAGGACCTCGGTGGTGAGTTCCGGTACGGGTGGCAGCCCGGCCAGGAGCCGGCCCAGCTCGGGGTCGAAGGGTGGACGGTGCTCAGTCATGGTGAAGTCCTGTCGCTGGAAGGGTTCGCGGGGGAGGGGGTGCTCAGAGCGCGGCCTTGCCGCCGACCGGCACCTCGTCGGTGTACTGCGACTCGCCGGCCAGCAGCGGCTGGAGCCCGGCCACGAGTTCCCGGGCCGCGGCGGTCGCGAAGAACCGGCTGTGCGCCTCGGCACTGGTCCAGCCCTCGGTGACGTGCACGACGTCCGGGTTGCCGGCCGAGCGACCGACCAGGAAGACGACACAGTCGTCGTCGGACAGTGACGGCGCGTCGAGCAGCAACGCGAGCACCGCGTCACCCTTGCCGGGCTGCGCGGTCATGGTGGCGTGGAAGCCGTGGTTGATGGTCATCGGAGGTCTCCTCGATCGGTGCCGCTGGTTGCAGCTCCCAATCTGGCGGCGCCCGGACGGATCTTGCTCAGTCATCCGACTGCCGGATCCGCGGTGATCGCGGCCGGTACGGCTTAGGTCATCTGACAGATGCGCGGCGGCGGGCGGTGCTCGACGATCGAAGGCGTGACGAGGCCATCAGGACGGGAAACCGCAGCGCAGCCGGCCGTGTTGCGGACGCGTGAGGTCCGCGACCGCGCGTTGTTCGACCTGGACGACGGGCCGGTGACGCCGTCGAACCGGGCCGACCTGACGGCGACCACCCGCCTGCTGAACGTGCTGCTGGCCAGCCTGCTCGTGTCCTCGTTGCAGTACGACCAGCACGCCGTGGCCGTCCCCGCACCCTCGGCGCGACCGCTGGCGGACTTCCTCCGCGCCTGCGCCGAGCACGACCGCGACAGCGGGCGGCTGCTCGCGGCGCGGATCCGGGACCTCGGCGCCACCGGCGACCACGACCCGCAGCACCTGAGCGCCCGGTCCCGGATCGCCTTCCGCGCCTTCCCGGACGGCGACGCGACCGCCGTCGTGACGCAGAACCTCGTCGGCGTGCGGATCCTGGTCCAGACGCTGCAGGAGGCGGTGCGCTGGGTCGGCGCCGACGATCCCACCACCCGGCGGCTGCTGGAACGGCTGCTGGAGGACAAGGAGGACCAGGCCGGCCGGCTCAGCGCCCAGGCTGCCCATCAGCAGGCGGCGACAGCGCATCCCGGAGCCCGGCGCGGGACGTGACGCCCAGCTTGGGGAAGATCCGGTACAGGTGGGCGCCGATCGTGCGGTGCGACAGGTACAGCCGTTCGGCGATCTGCTTGTTGCTCAGTCCGCTCGCCGCCAGCTGGGCGATCTGGCGTTCCTGGGCGGTCAGGGCACTCAGCTCACCCTCCGGCGGCCGGGCGGGCCGATGCCCGGCCGCCC
>NZ_JBEZGQ010001158.1:0-2422 GCF_040650095.1 Actinoplanes sp. NPDC048791
CTCGGCCGCGTCGGCGGACCGCCAGCAGGCCGAGCGCACCAGCGGATGCCGGAAACGCGTACGGGCGGCGAACTCGACCAGCCCGGCGGCCTCGGCCGGAGCCGCAGCCTCCGGACCGACGCCCAGCCGCTTCAGGGCGCGCCACAGCAGCGTCACGTCACCGACCGGCTCGACGGCGGCGGTGAGCAGCAGCCGGCGAGTGTCCGGCGGCAACGCCGCGATACGCCGCTGGAAGCCTTCCTCCACCCGGCTCGGCAACGGCATCGCCGTCTGCGCGCCGAACCCGAACGCCAGCTCGGCCGGCGTGAGATCGTGCGGCAGTTCGAGCAGGGCGAGCGGGTTGCCGCGCGTCTCGGCGACGATGCGTTCGCGTACCCGGGCGTCGACCGGGCCCGGCAGCACGGAGTCCAGCAGGTCGTGGGCGTCCGCGTCGGGCAGCCCGGTGACACTCAGCTCCGGCAGGCCAGGAAGGAGCTGCTCGTCGCCGGGACTGCGGGCGGCGAAGACCAGGGCGACGGATTCGGCCTCCAGCCGGCGGGCGACGAAGGTGAGCACCACCTCGGACATCCGGTCCAGCCACTGCACGTCGTCCACCACGCAGACCAGCGGCTGCTCGGCGGCGGCCTCGGCGAACAACCCCAGCACGGCCAGCCCGACGAGCAGGGCCTGCGGCGGGCTGCCGGAGCTGAGCCCGAAGGCGGTGGCCAGCGCGGCCCGTTGCGGCTCGGCGAGCCGGTCGAGATGGTCCAGCAGGGGAGCGCACAGCTGCTGCAGCGCGGAGTACGCGATCTCCGACTCGGGCTCGACCCCGGCCGCGCGGACGACCCGGCCACCGGGGGAGTGCCCGCTCAGGTAGTCCAGCAGCGCGGTCTTGCCGGCTCCGGCCTCCCCGCGCAGCACCAGGACCCGGCTGTGCCCGGCCCGGATGTCGCGCAGCAGCCCGTCGAGCAGCTCCCGCTCGTGTCGGCGCCCCCGTAGCGCGGGGCTCTCAGCGTTCCTCGGCACGTTGTCCTCCCGGCCGGAGGCTACACCGGGCCGGATTCTTTTCCATTTACTGTCGCCCGCCGGTGCCGGGTCCGGCGTCTAAGGGGACAGCGGGGCGATCAGCAATGGACGCGCCGCGAAACAGCGGTCGCGGACTACGCGCGACCGCTGATCGTCATGCTCAATCACGGGGATCGAGTGAATACGTGGAAACCGTTGTCGCTGATCGGGCCGGGTCGCGCCCGTCGAGGTCCCGCACCCGGCGGGGCCTGATCGAGACGGCCTGGGTGCTGCTCGTCGTCGTGATCGCCGGTCTGCTGTTCTTCGCCCGCTACGAGGATCCGCGGCGCGTCGCCTCCGGGGACAGCTTCTGGTACATGCGCCAGGCGCTGATCTTCACCGGTACGGATCCCGAGGTGGCCCGCATCGAGGCGGGCTCGCAGGTGTGCCGGGACCTGAACCGCTCGTCACGGGACCGCGGCGAGACGCCGACCTGCAAGAATTACGTGACCGCCGGTTTCTCGCCCCGATACGCCGCGATCTTCCACAGCCGGCCCGGTTATCCGCTGTTCGCCGCGCCATTCGTGGCGACGCTGGGATTGTGGACCGGCATGATGGCGGCGACATTGATATTGGCGCTGCTCGCGGCCGTACTGGCGTATCTGGCCGTCTGGCTGGCCAGCGGTCTGCGGCTGGCCGGGGTGCTGGCCGCGACCGTTCTTTTCATCCTGCCGACGGGTTTCGCCATGACCCGCATGCTCACCGAGAGCGGCGTCTTCGCCGGCTACCTCGCGGTCGTGCTCGGCGCCACCCTGGTGGTGCGCGGCCGCCGGGCCGGGCTGTTCCTCGTGGTCGCGGCGCTGGCCTGGCTGTTCGCGGTGCGCTCGGCCAGCGGGATGGCGATGGCCCTGACCCTGCTCGCCGCCGGGGCGCTCACGGCACTCGGCCGGCGGCAGCGGTGGCCCGGGGTGATGCTCGGCGCGATCGGTCTGCTGGCCGCGCTGGCCTGGCAGCTGCTGAGCCGGGTGTTGCACCTGCCGGGCCTGAACGACACGATCCAGGACTTCGCCACCCGCCATTTCAAGGCCCGCCCCGACGTGGCCGACCCCATCGGGTGGCTGATCGAGCGCAACCTCGGCTTCTGGCCCGACCAGCTCGGCCTGGAGCTGGCCGTGCCCGGCACCCTGGCCGCGTTCCTGTTCGCGGTCGTCGTGCTCGTGCTGCGGATGCGCGCCGTCGCGGCATTGTGGATCTTCGCCGGGCTGACCGGGGTGCTGATGCTCCTGGCCCATCCGGCCGACACCGAGTACAACCGGCTGATGGCGCCGATCTGGCTGCCGGTCGCCTGCGCCTTCGGGTATGCGGCGGCTCTCGCGATCGGGCGCCGTCGGGAGCTGCCGGACGCTGGATTGCTGCCGGCCGAGCCGCAGCCCGCCGG
>NZ_JBEZGQ010001159.1:0-2413 GCF_040650095.1 Actinoplanes sp. NPDC048791
GCCGCGGAGGTGGTGCGCGCCGAGGAGGATCACGCGGCGCCGGTGCTGCCCCGTCAGCGCCGCCGCGGTGGTCGCCTGCGGCGCTGGCTGTCGGGCCGCCCTATTCGATGACGGCGATCAGGTCGCCTTCCTGCACCACGTCACCCTCGTTGACCGCGAGCCGGGCCACGACCCCGTCGGACTCGGCGAGCACCGGGATCTCCATCTTCATCGACTCGAGGATCACCAGGGTGTCGCCCTCCTCGACCTCGGCACCGGCGGCGGACACGACCTTCCACACGTTGGCCACCATTTCGGCGCGGATCTCGTCGGCCATGGGGTAGTCCTCCTCGTCGCGGCGCTGCTCCGGTGACGGTATCCAATCATGGTCCGGCCGCGGGGGCATACGGGGCGTGCGGGCCGGGCCGTCTACCATCGGCGGGTTGACCGCGAGGACGAACGGAGATCGAGATGGCCAAGAAGTCTCGTAAGAAGAAGGCCCGGAAGAAGAGCGCCGCCAACCACGGCAAGCGTCCCAACTCCTGAGCCGTGGACAGCGAGAAGGGCCGGTAGCTCACGCCACCGGCCCTTCTTCACGTCCGACGTCCCCGCGGGTCAGGGCAGGAACTCGTGGCTCTCCGCCTCGACCACGTACTCGCTGAGCTTCACCCGGAGCCGCTCGCGCAGCTCCTTGGGTGCCGTCTCGTCGCCGCAGCAACGGGCGACGAGCGCCTTCACCTCGTGCTCGATGCCGTACTCACGCAGGCAGTCGGAGCAGTCGTCGAGGTGCCGCTGGATCAGCTCCCGGCGGTCGTCGCTGCACTCCAGATCGAGGTACAGGTAGACCTCGCTGATCACGACGCTGCAGTCGGTCTTCTGGGCTTCGTCGTTCACGTCGCTCACGCCTCCTGTGTGGCGGGCGTGCCGGAGGTGCGGGTGATCCCCCGGTCGACGGCGTACTGCTCGAGCAGCTTGCGGAGGTTCCGCCGGCCGCGGTGCAGGCGGGACATGACCGTGCCGATCGGCGTACCCATGATGTCGGCGATCTCCTTGTACGAGAAACCCTCGACATCGGCGAGGTAGACGGCCAGCCGGAACTCCTCGGGCAGCTGCTGCAGCGCGTCCTTGATGTCGCTGTCGGGCAGCCGGTCCAGCGCCTCGGTCTCGGCCGAGCGCAGACCCGCGGACGTGTGCGACTCGGACGAGGCGAGCTGCCAGTCCGAGATCTCCTCGGTGGGAGCCTGCACGGGCTGACGCTGCTTGCGCCGGTACGAGTTGATATAGGTGTTCGTGAGGATCCGGTACAGCCAGGCCTTGAGGTTGGTGCCCTCCTCGAACTGGTGGAACGCGGAGAACGCCTTGAGGAAGGTCTCCTGCACGAGGTCCTCGGCATCGGCCGGGTTGCGCGTCATGCGCAGGCCGGCCGCGTAAAGCTGGTCCACGAAGGGCAGCGCGTCCCGCTCGAAGCGCGCCCGGCGCTCCTCGGTCTTCTCGCTGCGTTCGGTTCTTTCCGTCCGCTCTGCTGGCGTCACCCGCACGTCTCCCCTCGACCGCCCCGCCGAGGATACGGGTAGTGCCCCGTCAACAGATTCAAAAACCGCCGGTGATGTGACGCTCACCGATGATGTGACGGGCCCCGTGACAGCCGCCGGCCACTCGGGCGCGTGCAGCAGCTGCTGCACCTTGCGCGCCTGCGGGCCGCCGCGCTGGACGAATCCGGTTCCGGCTTGCACTTTGGGGTACCCCTTCCGACGTACAGCCTTCCGGGTGATGTAACGGTGGCGGGGGTGCCCGCATTCCGGATCAGCGGGCCCAGCTGTGCGCCCGCAGCCACGCGACCACGATCGCCGCGGTGCCGGGCAGATCACGGCGCAGATCGTGGACGGCACCGGGGCGTACGGCGACCTCCACGACGCCGCCCGGCTCGGGCACGCCGAAGGGATCACGGTCGCCGTTGACGACCAGGGTCGGGATCCGGACCGGCAGCTCGTCGGCGCGGCTGCGTTCCGGCTTGCCCGGCGGATGCAACGGGAAGGCGAGGGCCAGCACTCCGGCCGCCCCCAGCTCCTCAGCCGTCCGGCAGGCCACCCGTGCGCCGCTGGAGCGCCCGCCCAGGATCAACGGCAGGCCGCCGTCCGCGATCTCGGCCACCACCGCCGTCCAGGCCTCGTCCAGATGGCCGGCCGGCGCGGGCGCGCGCCGCCCGGCGACGCGGTACGGCTGGGTCACCAGCGCGACCCGGGCGCCCGCGGCCACGGCGGCGTCATGCACCGCGGTCAGGTCGGGCGCGTCCACGTCACCGCCCGCGCCGTGGCCGAGGACGAGCTGACAGAGCGACGGGCCGGCGGGGTGCGTGTTACCGATCCCCCCCGGCCCGCGCGGGGTGTGGATCGAGAAGCTGTGGACCACACCGATTTGTTTCGGCTAACCGGCC
>NZ_JBEZGQ010001160.1:0-2410 GCF_040650095.1 Actinoplanes sp. NPDC048791
ACGGCAGCACCGACGTGACCGCCCATGTGGCTGTCGACTCGGCCGCGGCGGCTGCCGGGACGGCGTACCGGATCATCAGTCAGCGGGCCGCCCTGCGCGGCCTCGGGATCGACGGCGGCCGGCCACCGCTGGACCTGGCCCGCAGCGACCCGGCGGCCTACCTGCGGGCGCTGAGCTCGGCCGGCGCCGCCGGCGAACTGATCGACCCGGCCGGGCTGGGCGGGCACTGGTGGCTGCTGCACGAGGTCGGGATCGACCTCCGTGGGACGATGCTGGCATGAGCGACCTGCGGGAGATGACGGTCGGGACCGGGTCCGGGTTGGATACGGCCGACATGGTGCTCAACATCGGCCCCCAGCATCCGTCCACGCACGGCGTGCTGCGGCTCAAGCTCACCCTCGACGGCGAACGCGTGACGTCCTGCGAGCCGATCGTCGGCTACATGCACCGCGGCGCCGAGAAACTCTTCGAGGTGCGCGACTACCGGCAGATCATCGTGCTGGCCAACCGGCACGACTGGCTGTCGGCGTTCTCCAACGAGCTGGGCGTCGCCCTGGCCGTGGAACGCCTCATGGGCATCGAGGTGCCCGAACGCGCGACCTGGCTGCGGATGGCGCTGGCCGAGCTGAACCGGGTGCTGAACCACCTGATGTTCCTCGGCTCGTACCCGCTGGAGATCGGCGCGATCACCCCGATGTTCTACGCGTTCCGCGAGCGGGAGACGCTGCAGGCCGTCATGGAGGAGGTCTCCGGCGGCCGCATCCACTACATGTTCAACCGCGTCGGCGGCCTCAAGGAGGAGGTCCCGGCGGGCTGGACGTCGCGGGCCCGTACGGCGATCGACGAGGTGCGCCGCCGGATGCCGGACATCGACCGGCTGATCCGGCGCAACGACATCTTCCTGGCCCGCACGGTCGGCGTGGGCGTACTGACCGCGGAGCAGGCGGCGGCGTACGGCGCCTCGGGCCCGGTGGCCCGAGCGAGTGGCCTCGACCTGGACCTACGGCGCGACGAGCCGTACCTGGCGTACGACCAACTGGACGTGCCCGTGGTGACCCGGACGGCCGGCGACTGCCACGCCCGCTTCGAGGTGCTCCTGGACCAGGTGTACGTGTCCCTGGACCTGGCCCAGGCCTGCCTCGACCGGGTGGACCAGCTCAGCGGCCCGGTCAACGTGCGCCTGCCCAAGGTGGTCAAGGCGCCGGAGGGCCACACGTACGCGTGGACGGAGAACCCGCTCGGCATCAACGGCTACTACCTGGTGTCCCGAGGCGAAAAAACCCCGTGGCGCCTCAAACTGCGTACGGCCTCGTACGCCAACGTCCAGGCGCTGGCGACGCTGATCCCCGGGTGTCTGGTGCCGGACCTGATCGCGATCCTGGGGTCGATGTTCTTCGTGGTCGGCGACATCGACAAGTAGCCGGCTACCGGCGGCCCCGCGGCTCGTGGCTGCGCGGCGCCCAGCCGGGCTGGGCGGCCATGGGGTCGGGGCCGTACTGGTCGGCGGGCCGGCCGTAGGTGTTCTGGGCGGTGCCCTCGGGCTGGTCGGGCTGCGCGTACTCGTTGTCGAGCACGAAGCCGCCGGACGAGTCCTGGGCGAAGAACGGCGAATCCGCGCGGCCGAAACCGCTGCTTCTCGGGCGGTCGTCGGCTGTGGGGTCGGGGTAGTCGTAGCCGGTTTCGGGCTGGTCCTGAGCCGTGGGATCGGCGTAGCCGTAGTGGCCCGGGGTTGAGGTCCAGGCCGCTGACCCGGTTTCGGCGTAGCCGTGGCTTTGGTCGGCGTAGCCGCTTTGGGAGCCATCGAAATCGGACTGTCCCTCAAAGCCGGACTCGGCATCAAAGCCGGACTGGGCGCCGTAGCCGGACTGGGCGCCGTAGCCGGACTGGGCGCCATAGCCGGACTGGGCGCCATAGCCGGACTCGGCGGCGAAGCCAGACTGGGCGTTGAGCCCGGACTCGGCGTTGAACCCAGACCGGGCGTTGAAGCCGGACTGGGCATCAAAGCCGGACTCAGCGTCAAACCCGGACTGGGCGTCGAAGCCGGACTCATCGTCAAACCCGGACTGGGCGTCGAAGCCGGAGTGGGCGTCGAAGCCGGCTGGGGCGTTATGACCGCCTGGGACGGCGTAGCTGCCGGGGACGTCGTAGCCGGCGCCGTAGGACGCGGACCCATGCGCTTGCGGCTCCGGGAGGGCGCTCAGGCCGTAGCGGGCGATGTCCGTGCCTGTGTCGGGGGCCGCATGCCGTCGGGACGGCCGCTGCGCCGCCGGGGCTTCCTTCGCGTAGCCGGCTGTGGCGGGAGCGTCGTATTCGGCGGCCGCCCCGCGCTCGGCCCAGGCCGATCCGGACAGTCCGGGACCGTAGGGGCCGCTGTGCCCGGCCGAGTCGGCGTAGCCAGCGGGGTTCGTCG
>NZ_JBEZGQ010001161.1:0-2407 GCF_040650095.1 Actinoplanes sp. NPDC048791
GGGTGTTCCAGGCGATCACCAGGTCGCAGGCCGGGTCGCCGATGCCGCAGGTGCCGAAGTCGATGACGGCGGCCAGCCGCCCGTCGCGGACCAGCAGGTTGCCGACCGCGATGTCACCGTGGAACCAGACCGGCGCCGACTCCCAGGCCGAGTCCAGCGCCTCGGCCCACACCGCCCGGCAGGCCCGCACGTCCACGGCGTCGCCGAGATCCTTCAGGGCCTGCTGGACCTCGTCGGCATAGGCGCTGGGGTGGCAGCCCCGGAAGAACGAATGCCGGCCGCCGGGCGGCCCGGCCACCGGAGCCTGCCGCAGCACGGTGAGAAATTCGCCCAGGTCGCGGGCCAGCCGGAGGCGGTCGACCTCCGCGGCGTCCTCGAGGGTGTCGCCGGTCAGCCACTGCCGGACCGACCACGGGTACGGGTAACCGGCCCCCGGACGCCCGACCGCCACGGGAGAGGGCACCGGCAGCGGCAGGTGCCCGGCCAGCTCGGGCAGCCAGCGGTTCTCCTTCTCCACCGCCGCCACGTAACCCTCGGCGCTGGGCAGCCGCACGGACAGCTGGTCACCGAGGCGGAACGTGCGGTTGTCCCAGCCCTGCCGGGGCACCGGCGTCACGGGCAGGCCGCTCCACTGCGGGAACTGCTCGGCGATCAGGGCGCGTACCAGATCGGTCATGATCGTGGGCTTCACAGCTCGGGACGCAGCTCCTTGAGCAGGGCGATGTCCGCCGCGTGGCCTTCGTGTTCCTCGGTCGGGGTCTCCACGATCACCGGCAGGCCCGCGGTCGCCGGGTGGGCCAGCAGCTCGGCGAAGGCCGCCGCGCCGATCCGGCCCTCGCCGATGCGCTCGTGCCGGTCGCGGGTCGAGCCGCACTCGTCCTTCGAGTCGTTGGCGTGGATCAGCTGCAGGCGGTCCGGGCCGACCGTCGCCACCAGGGCGTCCAGCGTCTCGGTCATGCCGCCCGGCCTGGCCAGGTCGTGCCCGGCCGCCCAGGCGTGGCAGGTGTCGAAGCAGACGCCCAGCCACGGGTGATGCTCCACCGCGGTCAGGTACGGCCCCAGATCCTGCACCTTCGACGCCAGGCTGCGCCCGCCGCCCGCGCTGGGCTCCACCAGCACCTTCGGCAGGCCCCGGGCCGCCGCGACGTCCAGCAGCGGCAGCAACGCCTCGCGCAGCTGGTGCAGCGCCTTGTCGTCGTGGGCCGGGTCGACCGAGCTGCCCGCGTGGTAGACGATCGCCGTCGCTCCGATCGCGGCACCGCGGCGCAGGGCGTGCTCCAGCGTCTCCACCGATCGCTGCACCGTCTGCTCGGTGGGTGAGCCCAGGTTGACCAGCAGCGACGCGTGGATGTAGACCGGCAGCCCCCGCTCGCCGCAGCCGTCGCGGAACAGCGTGTCCTGCTTCGGGTCACCGGGCGGCAGCGCCCAGCCGCGGGAGTTCGAGACGTAGACCTGCACCGCCTCGGACCCGGCCGCGTCCGCGTACGGCAGAGCCGCCTTGGCCAGGCCCCCCGACGTCCTCGTGTGCGAGCCGACCGGCCTGCTCACGCGCACGTCAGCACCACCTCGGTCTGCGGTGGCACCGGCGTGCCGGCCGGCGGGTTCTGGATCCGGACCACGCCGTTGGGGTTGAAGTCGAGGCGGGCGCGCAGGCCCTGCGACTCCAGGACGCCCTTGGCCTGCTGGCACGGCTGGTTGTTCACGTCCGGGACGCCGACCTGCGGCGGGCCCTTGCTGACCACGAGCTTGATCTCGTCGTCCTTCTCCGCGCCGGTGCCCGGCTTGGGGGACTGCTCGATGACCTGGTCGGCCGGCTGGTCGCCGTCCTTGTACTGCTCCACCACGGTCAGGCCGAGGCGCTGGGCCTCGCCGCGGGCGTCGTTGATGTTCTTGCCCGTCAGGTCCGGCACGGTGATCGGCGCCCGGCCCTTGCTGACCACCACGGTCACGGTCGAGCCCGGCTTGAGCTGGGCGTCGGCCTTCGGGTCGGTGGAGATGATGACGCCCTGCGGGATGGTGTCGCTGTACTTGCCCTTGCCTTCCTTGACCTTGAGCTTGGTGCCCTCGATCTCGCCGCGGGCCACGGCCAGCTCCTTGCCGACCACGTCGGGCACCGGATAACGCTCCGGGCCCAGCGAGAGGGTCAGCGAGACGACGCCACCCTTGAGGATGCGCTCGGTGGGCGGCGGGTCCTGGGTGAGCACCACGTCCTTGGGGACGTTCTCGCTGAACGCGCCGTCGCCGATGCGCAGCTCGAAGCCCTCCTGGGCGGCGGCCTGCTCGGCCTGCGCGCGGCTCATGTTCACCAGCTGCGGGGTGTCCGTGTAGCGGCCCAGGGTGACCCACCAGGTGCTGCCGACGACGACCAGCACCATCAGCGCCACCGCCGCCATGATCAGGATCTGCC
>NZ_JBEZGQ010001162.1:0-2406 GCF_040650095.1 Actinoplanes sp. NPDC048791
GCCACCCTCGCGCGGGCCACCGGAACCCTTTTCGTGCACCGGCGAACAGGGAGTTTTGACAATGGCGCGACCCATCACGCTCTTCACCGGCCAGTGGGCCGACCTGCCGTTCGAGGAGGTCTGCCGGCTGGCTGCCGAGTGGGGCTACGACGGCCTGGAGATCGCCTGCTGGGGTGACCACTTCGAGGTCGACCGGGCGCTGGCGGAGGACGACTACGTCGACCGCAAGCGCGAGCAGCTCGCGAAGCACAACCTGAAGGTCTTCGCGATCTCCAACCACCTGGTCGGCCAGGCGGTCTGCGACCACCCGATCGACGAGCGGCACCAGGACATCCTGCCCGCGGCGATCTGGGGCGACGGCGAGGCCGAGGGGGTGCGCCAGCGGGCCGCCGAGCGGATGAAGGACACCGCCCGGGCCGCCGCCCGGCTCGGCGTGGACACCGTCGTGGGCTTCACCGGCTCCTCGATCTGGCACACCGTGGCCATGTTCCCACCGGTGCCGCCGGCCATGATCGAGCGCGGCTACCAGGACTTCGCCGACCGGTGGAACCCGATCCTCGACGTCTTCGACGCCGAGGGCGTGCGGTTCGCCCACGAGGTGCACCCCAGCGAGATCGCCTACGACTACTGGACCACCCGGCGCACCCTGGAGGCGATCGGCAACCGGCCGGCGTTCGGGCTCAACTGGGACCCGTCGCACTTCGTCTGGCAGGACCTCGATCCGGTGAACTTCATCCTCGAGTTCGCCGACAAGATCTACCACGTCGACTGCAAGGACGCGAAGGTCCGCACCGGTGACGGCCGCCGCGGCCGGATGGCCTCCCACCTGCCGTGGGCCGACCTGCGCCGGGGCTGGGACTTCGTCTCCACCGGGCACGGCGACGTGCCGTGGGAGGACTGCTTCCGCGCCCTGAACGCGATCGGCTACACCGGCCCGCTGTCCGTCGAATGGGAGGACGCCGGCATGGACCGCCTGGTCGGTGCCCCGGAGGCGCTGCAGTTCGTGCGCCGGCTGGCTTTCGACGCGCCCAGCGCGGCCTTCGACGCGGCCTTCTCGTCGTCGTCCTGACGCGCTCGTCGTTCTGACGCGCTCGTCGTTCTGACGCGCTCGTCGTTCTGACGCGCTTGGGGTCCTGACGCGCTTGTCGTCCTGACGCCAAAGGCCCGGTCCACCGTTGGTGGGCCGGGCCTTGAGAAGCGGTACTTGTCAGTACGTGGTGCCGGTGCCGTTCGACGAGGTCATCCCGGACCCGCTGGTCGACAGCGTGGTGGTCTCGGAGCCCGTGCTGGAGCTGGTGCTGGCGGACTTGAGCTTCTCACCGATCTTGGACTCGTTGAGCTTGTCCTTGCCCTCGGTGTAGAGCTTGTTGGCCTGCGCCTGGGCGACTCCGGCGGCCTCCTGGACCGTCGGGTGCTCCCACACCTTCTTGGCGTTGGCGGTGATCTCTTCGTACTTCTCCCGGCCGGCACGGCTGCCCAGGACGAAGCCCGCCGCGAGACCCGTGATGAACATGAGCTTTCCGCGCATGGCGGCTCCTTCCGTTCGGTGACGCTCGTGCGTCGAACAGGTGCTTACCCATCCTGCACCGCAGTCATGCCCCCGGTCCGTGTTTCATCCCTGTTGCGCGCGCCCCGGCGCGCCGGGTCACCCGTTTTCGCCCTGGGCGGGCGGTCATGTATTGTCGTTCCGGTCGCCACCACTACCGCGGAAGCGGGAGCGGAGGTGACGGTTTGATCCCCTGTAGCTCAATTGGCAGAGCAGCCGGCTGTTAACCGGCAGGTTATTGGTTCGAGTCCAATCGGGGGAGCTCACGCTCGGGCCGCGGGCGGGCCGGATTTCCGGCCCGTGTGCGGCCTTTCTGTCGTTCTGGGCGATGTGCCGGTGTCGCTGCCGCTCTCGGTCGGTGAGCCGGCATCTTCTGTTGAACTAGTCCGGGACGTGGCCCGTCGGGTGTCAGGCGGCGCTGTGGCCGAGGTTCCTGGGCGGTCGGTCGGTTCCCCTTGGATCACCTACCGATGACCACGGGGGCGCTGTCGTGGCCACGTTCTGTTCGGCCGCGGGTGGCAGTTGACCGGCCGAACCGGTGCGTCCTCGGCGAGGGCCGCGACAGTCCCTGAACCCGGGGGCGGGTGGTGCCACCTGTCGAGGCCACGATCGGGCTGGTTCCTGGTGTGTCCGCCGGAAGGTGTGTGCCGGCGGGTACGGCTGCCACCGGGCTCCGCAACGACGTGGGCGGCGAGCGGGCGGGGAAGGGGTCCCTCGACGGCGCGATCGGGAGTGACGCCGTGCTGTGTTGCCGAGCCCGGACCGTTTGTCTTCCTCGGGCGGGCGGCGGCTCGGCGGCGTGGGCGGCGGCTCGGCGGCTCGGCGACTTGGTGGCGTGGGCGGCGGCTTTGGGCGGCGGC
>NZ_JBEZGQ010001163.1:0-2405 GCF_040650095.1 Actinoplanes sp. NPDC048791
CTGGCCTGGCCACGGCGCTGGCCTTGCCACGGCGCTGGCCCGGCCGCGGCGCTGGATTGGCCAAGGTGGCCGGCCGACCGGCTGCCGGTGGGACTCAGGTGTAGAAGGCCAGGACCTGGTCAGCGACGCAGGCCGGCTTGGTCTGCCCCTCGACCTCGGCCTTGATACGGATGGTCGCCAGCGCCGTCCCGGCCGTCCGTCGCGAGGTGAGCAGCGTCGCGGTGCCGCGCAGCCGTGATCCCACCGGCACCGGCGCGCGGAAGCGGACCCGGTCGAAGCCCACGTTGATCGCCCGGGTCACGTCGCGGACCTGGATGATCTCGGTGATGAACGCCGTACACAGTGACAGGGTCAGCGCGCCGTGCGCGACCGTGCCGCCGAACGGGCCTTCCTTCGCGGCCCGTTCCGGATCGACGTGGATCCACTGGTGATCGCCGGTGAGGTCGGCGAACGTGTCGATCCGGGCCTGGTCGATCAGCTGCCAGCCGGAGGTGCCGAGCTCGTCGCGGGTGAGCAGGTCGTCGATGCTGTCGAAGGCGGTCATCCGGTCAGTGTGACCGGTACGCCCTCGGCAGCCGCATGCCGCGCGCGGCCATCAGGTCGCGGACCCGGTTCGGATAGTTGGTGATGATGCCGTCCACGCCCAGGTCCATCAGCGCCGCGACGGTGGCCGGGTCGTCGCAGGTCCACGGGATCAGCTTCAGGCCGAGCTCGTGGGCCCGGCTCACCATCGCGGCGTCCGGGTAGAAGCGGAAGCCCGGGTCTCCAAGCTTGCCGTTCTGCGGGAAGCCGTACACGGGGGACAGTGCCGTCACGCCCGGGATCGCGTCCGCCGCCCGGACGAAGTCGCCGTCGTAGTCGTCGGCGTCGAGACCGCCCAGCCAAGGTGAGGCGCCCGGCCGGCCCACCTGGAGGAAGTCGTAGTTGGTCAGCGCGACCAGCGGCCAGCGGGGCGCCAGCCGGTGCATCGCACGCAGGGCGCCCCAGTCGAAGGACTGGATCATCACCTGCCGCTCCAGGCCGGACCGGCGGATCTCCTCGAAGACCCTTCGGACGAACAGTTCCCGGGGCGCGGTCTGCTCGGGCGCGCCCGCCTCCACCTTGGTCTCAATGTTCAGCGTCACGCCGTGGGCCCGATAGCGCTTGACGAGGTTGAACACCTGGCGCAGCTCGACCATCCGCAGACCCTTGATCTGCTCCTGCTCCGGGAAGCCGGGCAGCTGCTGGAAGCCGCAGTCCATCGTCCTCAGCTGGGCCAGCGTCAGGTCCTTGACGTACCGGCCGACGTACGGGAACTGCGGGTCGCCCGGCGTGACCGGCGCGGTGTCGCGGCACTTCTGCGCGCTCACCTGCCGGTCGTGGGTGACCACGACGCGGCGGTCGCGGGTGAGCTGCGTGTCCAGCTCCAGCGTGCTGACGCCCAGCCGCAGCGCCTTGGCGAAGCCCTCCAGGGACTCCTCGGTGGTCAGGCCGATGCCGCCGCGGTGCGCCTGCAGGTCGAAGCGGGCGGCGGGGGCGGCCTGGGCGGTTCCCGGCCCGGCCAGCACCGGTACGAATGCCAGGGCGGCGAGCAGATGGCGCAGTGGCATCGGAGCCTCCGCCTTTCCGGAATTGAGCCTGCGACGCTAGGCCGCAGCGGTTACCGGACCGTAAACGTAACGGGAATGCATTCTCGGGTGCCAGTGAACGGCCGGGTCCCTGATTCGGTCGGCTGATTTCGCGTTTCGCGGGCGGAGAGGTTCGTCAATGGTCGCCGCGCCGTCGTGTGACCGGAAAAGCCTGTCCCAACGGTGGATACGGCCATGGTCCGATCGACCTCGAAACCCATGAATTTTCGGTGTCCGGGCACCCCTAGTTGATCATCTCAGGCGTGAAACTGGGCAGCGGGCCATGATCCACTGCGCCCCGTCACGCTTCCGCTACGTGTCTGGTTTATTACGCCTTCATTAAGATCACTTAAGGGAATCCCCATGTCAGTCGATGCTTAACAGTTCAGCCAGCAATGTAGACGGACTTGAAAACAGCGGCCGGAAATTGACGGCGCTAGCACTCCTACGTGGACGGGTCAACGGCTGAACCGGGTCAGCCACGGGACATCGAATGTCCCGCCGATCGTTGCTACCGTCCATCGTGGCTTCATCGTGGGCCACCTCCGGGATCGCTCTGTGTCAATTTCCTTAACGGCACCTGTGCTGATCCTTCCCTGCTCTGGAGGTACTGGATGGTCCCCACTCGTCCCGCGCGCCGTCGATCGACGCGCATCGCCCTCGTCGCGACGGCTGTCGTGACAGTGCTGCTCGGCGCCTCGAGCCCGGCTGCCGCCCAGGCGACCGGCGCGCTCGGCAAGCCCGCCGTTCAACCACCCAACGTGCCCGGTCTGGCCCAGGTCGCCCGGCCCACCGAGG
>NZ_JBEZGQ010001164.1:0-2403 GCF_040650095.1 Actinoplanes sp. NPDC048791
GGCCCGCGAAGGGCCTCGGCCTCGCGGTTGAGCCGGCTTCCGGCGGCAGCCCGCCGGGATGCGCGAAGGGCGCCCCGGCCGTGGCCGGGACGCCCTTGCGGTGGTGCTTGCTCAGATCGTCAGGAGTTCGACGACATGAGGTCGCCCAGCGCGCCGGTGGCGGCCAGGATGATGTTGATGACGAGCGCCAGCACGATGACACCGAAGGTCACGTAGGCGAGCGTGGGCTTCTTGCCGACCTTGCGGGCCTCGAGCAGGCTCAGCACGCCGAAGACGATGCCGAGGGGCCAGCAGCAGAAGGCGAAGACGATGCCGAGGACGCCCCAGAGCGTCACCTTGTCGTTGCCCGGCGCTGCGGGCGGCTGCTGACCGTAGTAGGGCGGTGGCGTCACGGGCGAATCCTCCAGATAAATCCGCGCAATGCGGTGATGTGCAAACCGGGCGCACGTGGACCATCACGTGAGCGGCCCGCAGCCTAACCGATGATCAGCGGTTTCCGCTGTCCTCGAAACGACCCGTTTGCCGTCGTCAGCGGCCACGACGATAGGGTGCTCGGGTGACAGACCCCGCGCCCGCCCGCCTGGTCGTCCTCGTCTCCGGCTCCGGCAGCAACCTGCAGGCCCTCCTCGACGCCGCCGCGGATCCCGCGTACGGCGCGAAGGTCGTGGCCGTCGGCGCCGACCGGGACGGCATCGCCGGGCTCGACCGTGCGGCCGCCGCCGGTGTGCCGACGTTCGTCGACTCCGTCAAGGCCTACCCGACCCGCGACGACTGGGACGCCGCCCTGACCGCCCACGTGGCCGAGCACAAGCCCGACCTGGTCATCTCGGCCGGCTTCCTCAAGCTGGTCGGCCGGGACTTCCTGGCCGCCTTCGGGGACCGCTACGTCAACACCCACAACGCGCTGCTGCCGTCGTTCCCGGGCATCCACGGC
The DNA here is from genome assembly GCF_040650095.1 of Actinoplanes sp. NPDC048791. Taxonomy (NCBI): domain Bacteria; kingdom Bacillati; phylum Actinomycetota; class Actinomycetes; order Micromonosporales; family Micromonosporaceae; genus Actinoplanes; species Actinoplanes sp. NPDC048791. The sequence goes on from NZ_JBEZGQ010001164.1 coordinate 935, forward strand.
CCGCGCGACGCCCTCGCCTACGGCGTGAAGATCGCCGGGGCGACGCTGTTCTTCGTCGACGCCGGTGTCGACACCGGCCCGATCATCGCCCAGGTCAGCGTGCCCGTGCTCGACGACGACACGGAAGAGACGCTGACCGAGCGGATCAAGGAAGCCGAGCGCCGCCAGCTGGTCGAGTACGTCGGCCGGCTGGTGCGCGAAGGCTGGACCATCACGGACAGGAAGGTCTCCATCCCATGACCGTCGAGGACGGCCGCCGGCCGATCAAGCGGGCGCTGCTGAGCGTGTACGACAAGACCGGCCTGGTCGAGCTCGCGCAGGCCCTGCACGCCGCCGGGGTGCAGGTCGTCTCCACCGGCTCCACCGCGTCGACCGTCGAGGCCGCCGGGGTCCCGGTGACCCGGGTCGAGGAGCTGACCGGTTTCCCGGAGACGCTGGACGGCCGGGTCAAGACGCTGCACCCCAAGGTGCACGCCGGCCTGCTCGCCGACCTGCGGCTGGAGACCCACGCCGCGCAGCTGTCCGAGCTGGCCATCGAGCCGTTCGACCTGCTGGTCAGCAATCTGTACCCGTTCACCGAGACCGTGGCGTCCGGCGCGACCGTGGACGAGTGCGTCGAGCAGATCGACATCGGCGGGCCGGCGATGGTCCGTGCGGCGGCCAAGAATCACCCGTCCGTGGCTGTGGTGACGGCCGTGGCGGCGTACCCGTTGATTCTGGACGCTCTGCGCGACGGCGGTTTCACGCTGACGCAGCGCAAGCTGCTCGCCGCTCGTGCCTTCGCCGACATCGCCGAGTACGACGTGGCGGTGGCCAACTGGTGCGCGACGACGCTGGCGCCGTCGGAGTGGCCGGAGTTCGCCGGGCTGGCGCTCAAGCGCGAGAGCGCGCTGCGCTACGGCGAGAACCCGCACCAGCAGGCCGCGCTCTACCTCGACCCGAACGCGCCCGCCGGGCTGGCCCAGGCCGTGCAGCTGCACGGCAAGGAGATGTCCTACAACAACTACGTCGACGCGGACGCCGCGTGGCGCTCGGCCAACGACTTCACCGAGCCGTGCGTGGCGATCATCAAGCACGCCAACCCGTGCGGCATCGCGGTCGGCGCCGACGTCGCCGAGGCGCACCGCAAGGCCCACGCCTGTGACCCGGTGTCGGCGTTCGGCGGGGTCATCGCGGTCAACCGGCAGGTGACCGTGGAGCTGGCCCAGCAGCTCGACGGCATCTTCACCGAGGTGATCGTCGCGCCGTCGTTCACCGAGGAGGCGCTCGCGGTCTTCCGCGAGAAGAAGAACCTGCGCGTGCTCGTGGCGCCGGCCTGGAACCCGCCGCCCGCGGAGATCAAGCAGATCGGCGGCGGCGTGCTGGTGCAGATGTCCGACCGCATCGACGCCGAGGGCGACGACCCGGCGGGCTGGACGCTGGCCACCGGCGAGGCCGCCACCGCCGAGGAACACGCGGACCTGGCCTTC
>NZ_JBEZGQ010001165.1:0-2402 GCF_040650095.1 Actinoplanes sp. NPDC048791
GCGCCCGTGACGTCCTTCGCGGCGGCCAGTTGCGGCGTCAGCGCGGCCGTACGGGCCTTGGCGTGCTCGCCGGCCGTCAGGGCGTCACTGCCCGTGCCGGCGGCCGGCTCGGCCACCGGGCTCGGATCCGAGCCCCGCGGCTGCTCGGCCGCCGCCCCCGGCGTGGTCCCCGGCGTCGGCGCCGCGCTGGCCTGCCAGCCGGCCACCCCGAACGCGGTCACCGCCGTCACCGTCGAGATGCCCAGCCCCCAGGCCCATCTCCGCACTGTGGTCGATCTCAAGTCGCCATTCCTCCCCCTCGATGCTTGCGGGCTGAGCCTGGGCGAGACGCCGTGAGGCGGAGGTGAGGTTTGCCCCTTGGTGCCCAATTCCCGACACGAACGATCTATACCGGCAGATCGGTATCAGCCGAGGCTCACGCGGCACGCCGGCGGCGGTGAGGCATGATCGACACATGCTGCCCGTGGAGTTCGGACTGGACACGTTCGGCGACGTCACCGTCGGCCCGGACGGCGAACCGCTGCCGTATGCGCAGGTCATCCGCAACGTCGTCGAGCAGGCGGTGCTGGCCGACGAGGTCGGGGTGGACGCGTTCGGGCTCGGCGAACACCACCGCGACGACTTCGCGGTGTCGGCGCCGGAGATCGTGCTGGCGGCCATCGCCAGCCGCACCCGGCGGATCCGCCTCGGCACCGCGGTGACGGTGCTCAGCTCCGACGACCCGGTCCGCGTCTACGAACGCTTCGCCACCCTCGACGCGGTGTCGAACGGCCGGGCCGAGATCACCCTGGGCCGCGGCTCGTTCACCGAGTCGTTCCCGCTGTTCGGCTACGACCTGAACGACTACGACCGGCTCTTCGCCGAGAAGGCCGACCTGATGGCCGAACTGCTCCACGAGGAAGCGGTGACCTGGGCCGGCACGGTCCGCCCGCCGCTGGACGGCCAGCAGGTCTACCCGAAGACAGCGGCCGGGCGGATCCCCACCTGGGTCGGCGTCGGCGGCAGCCCGGAATCGGTGGTCCGCGCGGCCCGGTACGGCTTTCCGCTGGTCCTGGCCATCATCGGCGGCGACCCGGCCCGCTTCGCGCCGTACGTGGAGCTGTACCACCGGGCCCTGGACCAGTACGAACGCGAGCCGCTGCCGATCGCGGTGCACGCGCCGGGCTTCGTCGCGGCCACTGACGAGGAGGCGGTCGAGACGCTGTGGCCGCACGCCCGGGCGTCGATCACCCGGATCGGGGCTGAGCGGGGGTGGCCGCCGCTGACCCGGGAACGCTTCGAGGCGGACATCGCCGAGGGGGCCTGGCACGTCGGGTCACCGGAGACCGTGGCCCGCAAGATCGCCCGGACGGTGGGGGTGCTGGAGGTGCAGCGCTTTGATCTGAAGTACTCGGCCGGGACGCTGCCGCACGAGGACATGATGACAGCGATCCACCTGTACGGCACCGAGGTCATTCCACGGGTGCGGGAGCTGCTGGAGAACGAGGTCTGAGCCGGGTCCGCTCAGGGCTTCTGGCCGATCGCGGCGACCACCGCCATGTCGCCCGGGTCGCCGTCGCCCTGCGGGCCGGCCGGCCATTCGTGCACCCAGACCAGCCCGGGCGGCACCAGCACCGTGTCGCCGAAGAACCGCGTGATCTGTGACCGGCTGCGGCCGGTCGCCGTCGACACGTCCGTCCGCCGGTACAGGTCGGCGACCCCGTCCAGGGCCGAGTCCGCCGCCGTCTCCGAGACCCCGTGCGAGATCGCCACGTACGACCCCGGCGGCAGGCCGGCGAGCAGCCGCTCGACCGCGGGATAGGCGTCGTCGTCCGGCACGAAGTGCAGCATCGCGACCAGCAGCAGCCCGATCGGCTGCTCCAGGTCGAGCAGCCGGCGCACGCTCGCGTGGCCCAGGATCGCCTCGGGGAAACGCATGTCGGCCTGCACCGCGGCGGCGAACCGGTTGTCGCGCAGGATCTCACCGGCGTGCGCGACCGCGACCGGGTCGATGTCGATGTAGACCACCCGGGCGTCGTCGACGCGGCGCTGGGCTATCTCGTGCACGTTGCCGACCGTCGGGATGCCGCTGCCGATGTCGAGGAACTGCCGCACGCCCGCGTCGAGCATGAACTGCACGGCCCGGTTGAGGAACGCGCGGTTGGCCCGGGCCATCTCGCCCGCCGCGGGGATCATCGCCAGCAGCCGCTTGGCCGCCTCACGGTCGGCGGCGAAGTTGTGGCTGCCGCCGAGCAGGGCGTCATAGATCCGGGCGCTGCTGGGCCGGCTGGAATAGTCCGCGTCCGCGTTCCCCATGCCGAGGAAGCCTACTCCACTGTGGTCGGTCACGAGGCCACTCGCCGGTCCGCGACCGGCACCAGCCGGGCGGGGCCGCCCACCAGACCCCGCCACCGGTGGGGGGT
>NZ_JBEZGQ010001166.1:0-2396 GCF_040650095.1 Actinoplanes sp. NPDC048791
GCCCCGTCCAGATCCGCGAACGCCTCCCCGCGCCACAGCCGCAGCGCCGCGTCGAAGGCGCGGACGGCCTCAGCCGGCTGCTGCTCGTCCAGCAGCTCCCGCCCGCGGGCAACGCCCGCCTCGAACGCCGCCACATCCGTCTCCGCGCCGGTCAGCCGGTATCCGTCGCCGACCCGCTGCAGCGCCTCCCGATGCTCGGCTCCCAGCGCCCGCCGCAACCGCGACACGTACGCCTGCAGCGACACCTCCGGGCTGGCCGGCGGATCATCACCCCACACCGCCGCCGTCAGCGCGTCCCCGCCCACCGGCCGGCCACCGGCCGCGATGAGCGCGGTGACGAGCCGGCGCGGCAACGGACCGCCCAGATCGAGGACGACGCGGCCCGCGCCGAGCTCGGTCGGCCCGAGAACGCGGCAGCTCAGCACGGGTGGAGCATACAAACGCAGGCCGCTTGCAGGCAGTCTGCAAGCCGACCCGCGCACCCTGAGCCCATGACGACCACAACCGCACGCGTAGACACCTGGGAGATGGTGCTCGTGCACCGGGTGTTCCGGCGCGAGTTCCGCATCCTGCCCGCCCTGATCCGCGCGGTGCCGCCCGGCGACACCGCCCGCGCCGAGACCATCGGCTCGCACCTGGCCAACGTGGCCGGGGCGCTGCACCACCACCACGAGGCCGAGGACGAACTGCTCTGGCCGGTCATGCTCGACCGCGTCGGGCTGCGCGCCGACCTCGTGCACCGGATGGAGGCGCAGCACGAACGCCTGGCCGGCCTGCTCACCCGCATCGACGACCTGACCGCCCGCTGGCGCGCGCAGGCCGCCGCCGACGTCCGCGACGAGCTCGCGGACGTGCTGGCCCAGGCGTCCGGCGCCCTCGACGAACACCTGGGCGACGAGGAACGCGAGCTGCTCCCGCTGGTGTCGGAGCACGTGACCCCGGCCGAATGGAACGCCCTCAACGAGCGGGGCCGCGAAGCGATCCCGAAGAACAAACTGGCGCTGGTCTTCGTCGGCGCGATCCTCGAGGAGGCGAGCCCGCGGGAGCGCAAGATGTTCCTCGCGCAGCTGCCCGGGCCGGCCCGGCTGCTGTGGCGAATTGTCGGGCCGCGCACCTACGCGAAATCACGGGACAGCATCCGCCGCGGCTGACATGGTCGTCGGGTGCAGCTCGACATCACTTCAGCGGCCGAACGCCCGGACCGGCGTCCCCTTTGGTCCGAGCTCGCAGGACTGTGGCCGCGATTCATGACCCAGGACGAGAGCGGCGGGTTCTTCTACGGCTACGAGTTCGACCACTACCCGGAGTTCCAGCTCCTGGCCGTGGACACCGACACCGGCGAAGCCGTGGCGAAGGCGCACTCGGTGCCGCTGAGCTTCCCCGGCACGATCGCCGACGGGCTGCCGGAACACGGCTGGGACTGGGCGGTCCGGCAGGCCGCCCACGACCGGCTCCGCGGCAACGCACCGGCGATCGTCTCGGCCCTGGAGATCATGGTGCGGCCGGACCTGCGCGGCCACGGGCTGGCCGCCCGCATGCTGGCGGCCCTGCGGGCCAACACGGCGGCCCGAGGCTTCCAAGACCTGATCGCACCGGTCCGGCCGACCGGCGCCCAGGGCAAAAGCATCGACACGTACGCGTACGAGCAGCGTCCGGACGGCCTCCCGGTCGACCCGTGGCTGCGCGTGCACGTCCGGGAGGGGGGCCGGATCGTGAACGTGGCGCACACCAGCATGGTGATGGTGGGCACGCTCGAGGACTGGCGCGGGTGGACGGGCCTGCCGTTCGACACCGCGGGGGCGGTGACGGTGCCGCATGCGCTCGGGCCGGTGTACTGCGACGTGGCCGGGAACCGGGCGGTCTACGTGGAGCCCAACGTCTGGGTGCACCACCAGCTCTGAGCTGTTGGCCCGGACAGCGTTTGCTGACGCTTCCGGCCCGGCCCGGCCTGCTCGGCCTTGGCCGGCTCGGCCCCTGCCCGGCTCGGCCCCTGCCCGGCCCTGCCCCTGCCCTGCCCGGCATCGCCCGGCCTGGCCCTGCTCGGCTTCGGCCGGGCCTGGTCGGCGTTTGCTGACGCTTTCGACCCGGTTCGGCTCGGTCAGCGTTCGGCGACGCGGACTATGTCGCCGGGGCGGACCGAGAGCAGGACGACTGCGCGGCCGCCGTTCACCGCGATCGCCACGCGGCCGGCCGAGTCCTCGTACACGATCATCTCGCCCTGCTGGGCATCCGCGAAGGTCTGGGCGCGCCGGGCCTTGACCCCGCCGATCACCAGGTCCGGGCTCAGTCCGGACAGCGTCGCGCCGCCGGCCGCGAGCTGCACGTTGCCGAAGCGGTCGACGGTGAGCACCTCGGCCTCGAGCCAGCCGTCGCCGACCGCCACGACCGGATCGGGC
>NZ_JBEZGQ010001167.1:0-2395 GCF_040650095.1 Actinoplanes sp. NPDC048791
GGCCGGAGCCGGCGGGGCCTCGACCACTGCGGCCTGAACAGCCGGGGCGGGGGCCGAAGCCGCCGGAGCCTCGGCTACAGGAGCCTTGGCCGCCGGAGCCTTGGCGGCAGGCTCGGCCGCCGCGGCGGCGGAACCGTTCGTCGTGCGCGGGCGCGGGGTGCTGGTGGCCTTGGTCGAGGCAGCCGAGGCAGCCGGGGCCCCGCCGCTCTGGCGCTCCGAGATGGCGGTGATGAGCTCGCCCTTGCGCATCCGGGCGGTGCCGGAGATGCCGAGGGAGGCGGCGAGACTCTGCAGCTCGGGCAGCAGCATCGCCGACAGCCCGGTGCCGCCGCGGCGACGCTTGGTGACAGCAGCGGTGGTGGCGCCGTCGTCAGCGACGTCAGAAACACCCGACGTCACGTCGGTGGTGTCGCTCAATGGATTCCTTCCGTCGAAAAAGCCAAGTCCACCCGGGTCTGCAGCCTGGTGGCCGGGTGCCCTCGGAACCCGCTTCGCAACTGCGGCGCGGGAGTTTGCAGCACGGCAGCTCGACGGTTTCCCGACCCGTCGGACAGTGACGGATAGGTCTCGGCGAGTGCAGCGATCTGGAGATCCGCTGCTCGGCGACGTGCCTTGATGAGAATTGAGACCGGCAGAATGCCATGAGTCTCGGGTGCGCGCCGAACCGCAGAGATCGCTTGCTTCGCGGCTGTGCTAGGTCTTGAGCGTAGTCAACTCTGACGACCTGCGGCAACAGGGCCCCGCTCGGCGTGTTCCACCATACTCCCTTTGACAAGGGCGCCGCCGCTATCCACGCCCAACGACTCGGCGCGCCATTCGGTTCCGGGCCGGAAATCAGCAGGTACCGGGCTCAGGGCCAGCACCGTCGGCCCCGCGCCGCTGACAACTGCCGCAACCCCGACAGAACGCAGCGCCGCCACCAGAGAAGCCGTGCCGGGCATCGCCTCGGCCCGATACCCCTGGTGCAGCCGGTCCTCGGTGGCGGTGAAGAGAAGCTTGGGCTCCCGGGTGAGGGCGTGGACCAGCAGCGCGGCCCGGCCGGTGTTGAACGCGGCGTCCGCATGGGGCACGGCGCTGGGCAGCGCGGCCCGCGCGGTGGCGGTCAGGCCCCGTTCCTGCGGAACAAAAAGCGTCGGTTGTACGCCGGGAGCGACGTCCAGCCGTACGGCCCGGGAACCGCTCGCCTCGGTCCAGGCAATGGTGAAGCCCCCGAGCAGGCAAGGAGCGACGTTGTCCGGGTGCCCCTCCAGCCGCGCGGCGATCCGCAGGGCGGCCTCGTCATCCAGCTGCTCCCGTACCAGCGCACGGGCCAGCTGCACCCCACCGACGATGGCCGCGGACGACGACCCGAGCCCACGCGCCTGCGGGATGCGGTTGACACACTCCACGGCCACCCCGGCCGGACGGCCACCGAGCTCGTCGAACGTGGCGAGCATGGCCCGCATAACCAGATGACTCTCATCGGTGGGCAGCTCACCAGCGCCCTCACCGGTCACGGCGACGGTCCAGGAATCCCCGGTGACCCGGGCACTCAGGTCGTCGTAGAGCGTGAGCGCCAGACCCAGCGTGTCGAAGCCCGGACCGAGATTGGCGCTGGTCGCCGGGGTACGCACCCGCACCGGCTCGGAGACGAAGGTCAGGCCCATCGCCTCATGCTAGGCGTTGATCATCATCCGTGGGATGTCGCACCCGGCCGTTAAGGTCGCGGGCATGACGGTGGGATACCTGTTCTCGGGCCTGCTGGGCCACCTGCCCCTGCTGGCGGTGCTGATCGCGGGCTTCGTCCTGGTCGCCGCCCGGCGAGACCGGCTGAGCCCGCGCAGCATGCTCTTCGCCCGGCTGGGCCTGGGCGCGCTGCTGCTCGGCAGCCTGCTCCAGTTCGCCTGGACGATGCTGATCCCCGTGCTGTACTCGTCACTGGACTACTCAGCGACCCAGTACGGCCTCGTGTTCGGCCTGATCGGCCTGATCACGGCCTTGATCTCGGCGGCGGGGGTGGGTCTGCTCATCGCGGCCGTGGTGACGCGGGGGTCGGCGCCGGGACCGGGTGGCCAGTCGTTCGCCGGACCACCTTCGCAGTACGGGCCGGGCTTTGAAGGCTCTGCTTCTCCGGCCGACCAGCCCTACGGGAACTCCCCTCCCGGCGGCCAGCCCTACGGCAATTCGCCTCCCGGGAGCCAGCCCTACGGGAACGCGCCTCCCGACAGCCAGTCCCATGGGCATTCGCCTCCCGGCAGCCAGTCACATGGGGGCTTTCATCCCGGCGGACAGCCCTTTGGCACTGGGGACCGGCGTTATGAATCACCGTTTGCCGGATAGCTCAGCCACGTCTTGGAGCCGATGCTTAGCCTCGAGTCGGTCCGGCGCGCGGCTGTCCGGCGCGCGGCCGTCCGGC
>NZ_JBEZGQ010001168.1:0-2394 GCF_040650095.1 Actinoplanes sp. NPDC048791
CTCGCGGCGCGAGGCGCTGTGGGCGGCGGGCGCCGCCGCGCAGGACAAACCGGACCGCCTGCCGGGTACGGTCACCGGCACGATCGCGCCGACGCTGCCCGGCATGGCCGAGGTGGACAAGCTCGTCGCGGACGTCTGGGCCACCGGCCTGTCCCCGGACGCGCACCCCGCCCAGTTCATCCGGGCCGAGCTGGACCGCGCGGAGGCGGTGCCGATCGCCCGGCTGGGCCGGGTCGAGGCCGGCACCCGGATCCGGGTCGGCGGCATCGTCACCCACCGACAGCGGCCGGCGACGGCGGGCGGGGTCACGTTCATCAACCTCGAGGACGAGACCGGGATGCTGAACGTGACGTGTTCGCCGGGGCTGTGGCAGCGGTACAAGCGGGTGGCGCGCAGCAGTGCGGCGCTGATCGTGCGGGGGCGGCTGGAGAAGTCCGAGGGGGTGCTCAACCTGGTGGCGGACCGGCTGGAGGCGGTCACCCCACCGATCAGCCCGGCGTCCCGTGACTTCCGGTGAACGGACACTATATTTCCGTTCTGCGCATCCTGCACCTTTTGTGGCGTAGACCGGATGCGCACCGGAAACGTGGCATCGGGGAGAGCACCATGATCAGCACCATCGCCGCCGCAGTCCTGCTCGCGGCCCCGGTCTCCCTGGCCGGGACCGCTTCCGCGCCGGCTTCCGCTTCCGCGCCGGCTTCCGCTTCCGCGCCGGCTTCCGCTTCCGCGCCGGCTTCCGGGGCTGAGGCGGCTTCCGGGGCTGCGCCGGCATCCGGAGCTGGCCCGGCTTTCGTCGGGGCCCGGCTTAAGAAGACCGACCTTACGGTGAGTTATCTGGCTGAGGCCGGTTACGCGGCCGCGGTGAAGCTGCGGTGCGACCCGGCCGGCGGGGCCCACCCCAAGAAGGTCAAGGCCTGCCGGTCGCTGGCCGCCGTCGGCGGCGACCCGAGCCGGCTCACCCCCGCGCCGATGATGTGCACGATGGAGTACGCGCCGGTCACCGCCCAGGTCAAGGGCACCTGGCGGGGCCGCCCGGTGAACTGGTCGCACAAGTTCGGCAACCGCTGCGACATGCACCGCACGACCGGGGTGCTCACGGCCTTCTGAGCAGCGACTCGGCCATGGTCCCGGCCAGCCAGCGCTCGTAGCGGTCCAGGCTCCAGCCGCGCCGGCGGGTGAAGCGGTCCAGCAGTTCCGGCGCGGTCAGGGCCCACAGCACGTCGCCGGCCTCCGCCTCGGTCAGCCCGTCGCGCAGCCCGAAGCGCCGCGCGACGTGCCGGGCCACCCCGGCGGTGCCGATCGCCCGCTCACCCTCGATCCTGTCGACGAACGCGCGGACGTCCGGGTCGCGTCCCGCGCCCTGCACGAACACCACCGCGATCAGCGGCCCGGCCCGCTCGGCCAGCTCGCGGCCCATCCGGGCGTACAACCGCAGGCACTCCTGCGGGTCGGTGGCGGCGAGCATGGCCCGCGCGATCGGTCGCTCGATCATCGGTACGGGCTCGTCGTCGCCGGCCAGCGCCACGTCGTACACCGCCTTGAGCAGCGCCGCCTTGCCGCCGACCACGTTGTAGACGGTCTGCGGGCTGACCGCGGCCCGCTTGGCGATCGCCTCGATGGTCGCGCCGAAGTAGCCCCGGCGCAGGAACAGGTCACGGGCCGCCACCAGCACCTTCTGCCGGGTGGCCCGGACCTGTTCCGCTCTCGCTGTGTTTCTCATGCCTCGCTCAGGGGGATCGGCGCCGGTGGCCGCAACGCGCCGACCTGCCACAGCACGCTCAGCTCGTCGCGAACGCCCCAGTGCTCGGCGAGCAGGCCGTTCTCGGCCCGGTAGAGGTGCATGGCCGGCATCGCGTACGGCTTGCCGGTGGGTGCGAAGCCGAGCGTATCGACGTCGTGGACGCCGTGCGCGGTGGCCCGGATCGCCACCTTGTCCCCGTCGGCGACCAGGTCGTGCACCTCGTAGCGGATCTTCAACACGGTGGTGAGGAACGTGAGGATCTGGAGATAGCCCGCGCGGCCCTGCGGCGCCCACGGTGGCGCGCCGTGATCGACGAAGTCCTCGGCGACCAGGTGTCCCGCGGCGGCGACATCCCCGGTGTCGAAGACCTCGAGCACCTGACGGGCCAGCTTCTCGGCAGTGTTCATCAGTGGTGTCCCTTTCCGGTACGGCATTGACTGGAACCACGTTCCAACCAGGTCACCGCCGCGGGCAACGATCATGGAAAGACCGGCCGTCGTCCTCCAGCGAAGCGGCTCCGCACTCCGGCTGCGCGCCCGGCCGATACGCTGCCCAGGTGGACACCGCATCGACGCGAACCCCCCGCCCGCCCGTCACCGTGCGTACCGCTGCCGTCTGGGCCGTGCTGCGCCGCGAGCTCGAGCGCAGCGCCG
>NZ_JBEZGQ010001169.1:0-2391 GCF_040650095.1 Actinoplanes sp. NPDC048791
CCACGCCCGGCGGCGCCGATCGCCCGGCCCTGCTGCGGTTCCCATGATGCTCAGGTGTACCCGATCGGCGGCTACGACCGGCGCCGACCGGCCGCAACCGGGTCCCGGTGCGGCTTGTGCCGGCTCGACTCCAGCTGCCAGGGCACGCTGACGACCATGACGCGGCGCTGGAAGAGCAGCCGGGCCTTGAGCCGCAACGCGCTCTGGTTGTGCAACAGCTGCTCCCACCAGTGACCCACGACGTACTCGGGCAGGTAGACCACCACCAGGTCGCGCGGGCCCTCGGCGCGGAGCCGGACGACGTGGTCCAGCACCGGGTTGGTGATCTCCCGGTACGGCGACTCCAGCACCGTCAACGGCACGTTCAGCTCCCGGTCGGCCCACTCCTGCCGCAGCCGCACCACGTCCTCGGGGCTGATCGCCACGGTCACCGCGGCCAGCGTGTCCGGCCGGGTCGCCCGGGCGTACGCCAGCGCCTGCAGGGTGGGCCGGTGCACCCGGGAGACCAGCACCACCGCGTGCACGTGGGCCGGCATGACCACCCCGCCCGGCTCGGGTTCCAGCTCGGCGCTGACCCGGTCGTAGTGGGCGCGGATCGCGCGCATCAGCGCGTACAGCACCGGCACGGCGATCACCACCAGGTAGGCGCCGTGGGTGAACTTCGTGACCAGCACGATGAGCAGCACCAGCCCGGTGAGCGCACAGCCCACCGCGTTGATCACCCGGGACCGGTGCAGCCGCCCGCGGACGCGCGGGTCGCGTTCCCCGGCCAGCGCGCGGTTCCAGTGCCGCACCATCCCGGCCTGGCTGAGGGTGAAGGAGGTGAACACACCGAGGATGTAGAGCTGGATCAGGCGGGTCACCGAACCGTCGTACGCCCAGATCAGGCCGGCGGCGATCAGCGCGAGCACGATGATGCCGTTGGAGAACGCCAGCCGGTCGCCGCGGGTGTGCAACTGCCGGGGCAGGTAGCGGTCCTGGGCCAGGATCGAGCCGAGCAGCGGGAAACCGTTGAACGCGGTGTTCGCCGCCAGGATCAGGATCAGCGCGGTCAGGGCCTGGATCAGGAAGAACCCGATGCCGCCGCCGAACACCGCCGCGGCCACCTGGGCGATCACCGTCCGCTGCGGGTCGGACGTGCAGTCGCCGGGGAAGCCGATCAGGTCGCAGGTGTTCTCGGCGACCCGCACCTTGGTGATCAGGGCCAGCGCGGTCAGCCCGGCGAACATCGTGATCGCCGTGACGCCCATGGCCAGCATGGTGCGGGCGGCGTTCTCCGCCTTCGGCACCCGGAACGCCGGCACCCCGTTGGAGATGGCCTCCACGCCCGTCAGCGCCGTGCACCCCGAGGCGAACGCGCGCAGCGTCACCAACGCCAGCGCCAGCCCGGTCAGCCCCACCTGCTCCGGGCGTACCTGCCAGCCGGCCGACTCGGCCACCGGCGGATCACCGGCGACGACCTGCCCCAGCCCGACCGCGACCAGGACCAGGATCCCGGCGATGAACAGGTACGTCGGCCAGGCGAACGTCTTGCCCGAGTCGCGCACCCCGCGCAGGTTCATCGCTGTCAGCACCGCCACGAAGCCGACGTTGATCAGCACCCGGTGCGGCTGGAGCGACGGCACCGCGGAGATGATGTTGTCCACCCCGGCGGCCACCGACACGGCCACCGTCATCACGTAGTCGACCATCAGCGCCGCCGCGACCACGAGGCCGGCCGAGCGGCCCAGGTTCCGGGAAGCCACCTCGTACGACCCGCCACCGCTCGGATAGGCCCGCACCACCTGCCGGTACGACGCCACCACCACGGCCAGCAGCACCACCACGGCCAAGGCCACCCACGGCGCCACGTACAGGTAGGTCAGCCCGCCGAGGGTCAGCACCAGCAGGATCTCCTGGGTGGCGTAGGCCACCGACGACAACGGGTCGGAGGCGAAGATCGGCAACGCCAGCCGCTTGGGCAGCAGGGTCTCACCGAGGCGGTCACTCCGCAGCGGAGGACCCACCAGCACGCGTTTCACAGTGGTCAACACGGGCCCAGTGAAGCCCCGCCCCAGGCCGGCCCGGCGAATCTTGACGCGTTCTTGACGCCCCGCCCGGCACTCTTGGCGGCTTCTTGACCCCGCGGGCGGCCGGGTCAGCCGTTGCGGATCTCCGGGGTGCAGTTCTCCCGGCGGGGAGTGTCGCGCCACAGGCAGATCTGCACGGTGACCGGCTGCCCGCCGATGGTCGTGGCCACCGCCGGGGTGTGCACGTAGCCACGCTCGGTCACGGCCAGCGGCGCCGGGCAGCTGTGCCACTGCTCGTCCCCGGCGCGCCAGCGGATGCGGGCGCCGCCGGCGTGCGGGTCGTGGTCGTCCGAGCCGGCCCGGCCCCAGTAGTACGTGCGGC
>NZ_JBEZGQ010001170.1:0-2389 GCF_040650095.1 Actinoplanes sp. NPDC048791
GCTCGCTGCCGGCCGACCAGCCGCCGGATCGGCATCACGGTGCCCAGCGCGCCGCCGATGACGGCCAGCAGGGCGAAGCCGCCGAAGAGATAGAACGCCTGGTTGGCCGGGTCGTAGCCGGCCTGGACGGTGACCGGCGCGGTGCGCAGCTGGTCGTAGACGATGACGCCCATGGCCCCGCCGAGGGTCGCGGCCCAGCCGGGCACGTGCAGCACGAGCACGAAGACGGCCACGATCAGGCCACCGGCGGCGGCCACGATCAGCGCCGGCACGGCCGCCTGGACCAGGCCCTCGTCACCGTTCTCGGCGAAGTGCAGCGCGGCGCCCAAGGCGATCGGGCCGACCGCAAGATTGGGCACGCCGGCGCGCAGCGTCAGGCCGGCGCCGAGGGCGAGCAGGCCGATCGAGGCACCGGTGATGAGCAGGGTGTCCAGCGCCGGGCGGCGCAGGCTGGCCGGATCGAGCCGATAGAGCAGGTACGCGATCGCGGCGACCGCCAGCAGCAGGACGATCTCCCAGCCGATGTGGATGCCCAGCCGGTCGCGCCCGTCGTCGAAGTCCCCACCGCGGCGACCGGTGTCACCGGCCGGCTCGACGAGCTGAACTCCCTCGCCCTCGTCGGGATCCAGGTCGCGCCGCCGGGCCCGGAAGTCGGTGGCCGCGATGCCGGCCCGGTACGCCGCCGGGTCACTTTCGCCCTGGTCACCGGTATTACGCCGATATGTGGTCTCGTCGTAGGCCATCTCGCACACCTCCTTCGCCGCCGGCACAGCATACGGAAACGAGGGGCCCTCAGTTCAAGTCCCGGATCGGACTCGATCAGGACCTTCCGGCCTGCCGTCCCGGGCCGCCGCCGTCCTTCTGGTCGGGTTGCTCCGGCACCCGGCAGGAGCGTTCCAGCCACAGCGCCGCGCCGACGAGCGCGAGCGCCGCGACCACCCCGGCGATGGCGGCCGGGACGTCGTCCCGGGCGGCCCTGGTCGGCTCCAGCGCCAGCCAGGCCAGCAGCCCGGCGGAGAAGCCCCCGAACAGCGCACCGGCCAGCGCCGACGCCTTGGCCAGCACGGCATACCGGGCGACGGCCAGCGGGTCGACCCGGGGCGCGCCGGGCTTGCGCTGGATCCGGGCCGCGGTGTTCTGCGCGAGGGTCGCCTCGACGACGGCCAGCGTGCCGAGCACGATGATCGGCAGCCAGGGGAGCCGGGGCATCTGCGAGTACAGGGCGCTGAGCAGCAGCCAGCCGACCGCGGCGGCGGCCAGCCCGGCGACCACCAGGACGGACAGGCTGGTCGGCCGCATCGACGGATCGGGTGCGCCACCGCCGGGGTTACTGCTCACTCTTGTGACTCTAACGGCAGATCGGGCCGCGGGGTCAGCGCGTTCGCGTCGGCGGTGAGCTCCGGGGCGTTCAGCAGGTCGGTGACCCAGCCGTGCCCGGGCAGCTGGGCGTAGGGCTGCAGATCGAGCCAGGGTTTGAGCACGAACGCCCGCTGGTGCGCCCGGGGATGCGGCAGGGTCAGCTCGGGGTCGGCACTGAGCACGGGCGTGCCGTCGTCCTGCCACACCGCGATCACGTCCACGTCCAGGGTGCGGGGGCCGAAGCGCCGCTGCGGGTCCCGGACGCGGTCCGCCGCCTGCTCGACCGCGCGGACCCGGGTGAGCCAGCCGGCCGGATCCGCCGCCGGGTCCACGGCCAGGACCACCGCATTCAGGTACGCCGGTTGGTCGACGTCACCCCAGGGCGGCGTCTCGTAGACCCCCGAGACCAGGACGACGCTCTCGCCCAGCTGCTCCACCGCGCTTTTCAGGTACGCGTACCGGTCGCCAAGGTTGCTGCCCAGCGAGAGGATCGCCCGGGTCATCGGGCCCGCCGGACGGTGACCGCCACGTCGGCGAACTCGAGCGGGATCGGTGCCTGCGGCTTGTGCACGGTGACCGTGGCCGCGGTGACCCGGGCGTCCGCCAGGCAGACCGCCGCGAGCCGGTCGGCCAGAGTCTCGATCAGGTTGACCGGCTCGCCGGCAATCACCTCGGCCAGCCGGCCGGCCAGCTCGCCGTAGTGGACGGTGTCGGTGACGTCGTCGCTGGCCGCCGCCCTGGTGAGGTCGAGTTCCAGCTCGACGTCGACCACGAAGTCCTGGCCGTCGCGCCGTTCGAAGTCGAAGACCCCGTGGTGGCCCCGGACGCGCAGGCCGTGCAGGGAGATGCGGTCGCTCACGGCGTACCCCCAGGTGTTGATCGTGAAATGCGCGGGCTGCCGGTGGCGCGCCACACGGCCAGGGCGTCGACGGTCGCGCGTACGTCATGGACCCGGACGCCCCACGCCCCGGCCGCGACCGCCAGCACCGACGTGGCGATCGTCGCCGCTTCGCGGCCGTCCACGGGCCGC
>NZ_JBEZGQ010001171.1:0-2388 GCF_040650095.1 Actinoplanes sp. NPDC048791
GGCCGCTGGGACGCCCCGGTGGACGCCGCGCTCGTCGAGTCCTGGCGCGCCGCCCTGCCCTGAGCTGACCGGCCCTGCGCTGACCGGCCCTGCGCTGACCGGCCCTGCGCCGCCGATCAGCGGCCGGTGACCGACAGGTAGCGGTAGCCGAGCTTGGCCAGGCGCTCCGGATCCAGGCAGTGCCGGCCGTCCAGCACGACCGGGGTCCGCATCAGCGACGCGAACTTCGCCCAGTCCAGGTCGAGGTACTCCGACCACTCGGTGACCAGCACGACCGCGTCGCTGTCGTCGAAGATCTCCTCGACCTCGCCGGCCAGGTACGGCACCAGGTCCGGCTGCTCGCGGCGGAAACGCTCGGCGGCGACCGGGTCGTGCAGCCGGATCCGGGCGCCGCGGTCGAGCAGCATCCGCGCGATGTCGAGGGCCGGCGCGTCGCGCATGTCGTCGGTGTTCGGCTTGAACGCGAGCCCGAGCAGCCCGATCTTGCGGCCCTTGAGGATGCGCAGCTCGTCCAGCAGCCGGTCCACGACCAGCCGGCGCTGCATCTGGTTGACCTCGCGGGCGGCGGTGACGATCGGCATGGCGTGGTGGTACTCGGCGCTGGTGGCGATCAGCGCGGCGGTGTCCTTGCCGAAGCAGGAGCCGCCCCAGCCGATGCCCGGCTGCAGGAAGCGCGGCCCGATCCGGGTGTCGAGGCCGATGCCCCGGGTGACCTGGGAGATGTCCGCGCCGACCTTGCCGGCCAGCTGGCCGATCTCGTTGGCGAAGCTGATCTTGAGGGCCAGGAAGGCGTTGGCGGCGTACTTGATCAGCTCGGCCGAGGCCAGGTCGGTCGAGACCATCGGCACCGCGCCGAGCTCCGCCGGGCGCGGCAGGTAGGTCGGCGGGGTGAACGTCTGGTTCAGGATCGTGCGGTAGAGCCGGTTGAGCACGTCGAGGCTGCGCGGGTTGTCCGAGCCGACCACGATCCGGTCCGGGTAGAGGGTGTCCTGGATCGCCGCGCCCTGGCGCAGGAACTCCGGGTTCGAGGCGACCGAGAACTCACCGTCGCTGCGCCGCTCGTGGGTGCGCTCGAACGACTCGCGCAGGATCGAGTCGACCCAGTTGCTGCTGCCGATCGGCACGGTCGACTTGTTGATCACGACGGTGAACTCGCCGTCGATGTGCTGCCCCACGCTTTCCGCGGCCGAGCGCAGGTACTGCAGGTCGGGGTTGCCGTCCGGCAGCGACGGGGTCTGCACGGCGATGAACACCACGTCGGCGCCGGGCACGGCCGCGCTGTAGTCGGTGGTGAAGGTCATCCGCTCGGCCGAGTCGGCCAGCAGGGCGTCCATGTGCGGCTCGTAGATCGGCGAGCGGCCCCCGCTGAGCAGGTCGACCTTGGCCTGGTCGAGGTCCACGCAGGTGACGTCGTGCCCGAGAAACGCCAGGCTGACGCCGGTGGTGAGACCCACGTAGCCGGTTCCTACGACGCACACCTTCATGCCCGCACTTCCCTTCAGTTCGCATCGGGTCCGGGTGTACCCGATCGCTGCACGGTAATCCGTCCTGTCGCGCCGCCGGGTGTCGCGGGATCCGCAGGCGAGTCGGATCACTGCCGACCGAAGCGACGGTGACGGTGAGCGATGACGTGCGTACCTTGAGCGCCGACGACGAGCTCACCCCGTTTGCACAACGAACTGATCGCCCCGACGACCCGCGACATCCTGTGCGCCGGCGGGCTCTTGAGCGCAAGGACGACCCCCGGTTAGTCTCGTCCGCAGGCCGTCGATACGTATCGACGACGGGAGGTGAGCCCAGGCATGGTCACCAGCAGAGACGTGGCCCGGCTGGCCGGCGTCTCGCAGAGCACGGTCTCGTACGTGATGAGCGGCCGCCGGTCGATCTCGGCCGAGACCCGCCGCCGCGTCGAGTCGGCGATCGCGGAGCTCGCCTTCCAGCCCAACGCCGGTGCCCGCGCCCTCAAGAGCCAGCGCACCCGGGTGATCGGCCTGGTCGTGCCGTTCGGGCCCGACGCCGACACCTCCGGGCTGCTGCCGTTCATCGAGACCATCGCCAACTGCGCCCGCGAGCAGGACCACGACATCCTGCTGGTCACCCGCGACGAGGGCTCGGCCGGGCTGACCCGGCTGGCCGCCCGTTCCCTGTGCGACGCGATCGTGCTGATGGACATCGAGACGCACGACGCCCGGATCCCGGTCGCCGCCGGGCTCGCCGTACCGGTGATCCTGATCGGCCTGCCGGCCGAACCGCTCGGCCTGCCCTGCGTCGACCTGGACTTCGAGCAGGCCGGCCGGCTGGGGGTGTCAGATCTGCTCCCAGAAAGGGGAGGAGATGAGGCGCGGATCGGCGTCGGGCAGCCCGGCACATCCGTTGACCTGGTGATAC
>NZ_JBEZGQ010001172.1:0-2388 GCF_040650095.1 Actinoplanes sp. NPDC048791
GCGACCGCCCGGGCCATGGGCGCCAACCCGTTCGCGGCCGAGATCACCGCGGTGGCGACCCGGGCCCGGGTGGCCCTGACCGGCGACGAGGACACGGTTCCGATCCCGCCGCCGGGCCGCGACCCCGGGGACGAGCTGGACGTGCTGACCGAGCGCGAGCGGGAGGTCCTGGCGGCGGTCGCCGAGGGGCTGACCAACCGGGAGATCGGTCAGGCCCTGTTCATCAGCGAGCGGACCGTCGGCGTGCACGTCGGGCACATCTTCGACAAGCTCCAGGTGCGGACCCGGGTGCAGGCCAGCCGGGTGTTCCTCCGGGCGGCGTGACCTTTTCGTTATCTACGTACGCGGAATACGTCGTTCTACCGATCCCCGCGCCCGCCCCCGGTGAAAGGCTGACTCTCGTTCGGGGGAGCACCGCCCGGCCGGCCGGCCCGACCAGGCCGCCGGGCGGTGCTGGAGGGCCTCCGCGAGGGAGTTCCGTGTGTGGAGGACCGCGATGATCACCGATTCCGTCTGGGGGCCTGTCCGCCAGGACATGGCCGACGTGCTGGCCGGGCACCCCGATGACGTACCCGCGGTGGTCGACCAGCTCACGAAGCTCCAGGACGTGCTGGAGCGGGTGCCGCCGCTGCTGGACAGCAACCCGCTCGCCGACTTCAACAAGCTCTACCTGACCATCACGACCAGCGTGCTCGAGCGCCTGTACGCGGGCCGGTTCGCCGACCCGGCGTTCCTGTCCCGCCTGGACGTGGAGTTCGCCGCCCGCTACTTCGACGCCCTGCGCCAGTGGTCGGACGCCAGCGCCGGCTGCCCGCGGGCCTGGTCCGTGCTGTTCCACCGGATCCCCGGCCCGGACGCGCGCCCGCTGCCGTCGGCCGCCGCCGGGGTGAACGCGCACATCAACTTCGACCTGCCGTTCGCCCTGGTCACCACCTTCGACCACCTGGGCTCCGACCCGGTCGACGACAGCGACCAGCACCACGACTACCTGCAGATCAACGACATCTTCGCCGAGTCCATCCCCGGGCTGCGCCGCGGCTTCCTGGAGAAGTGGCAGCTGATCATCGACATGATGAACGGCGACCTGGACGACTGGTGGCAGGGCGAGCTGATCGAGTACACCCGCAACGTGGCCTGGCGCAACTCGCAGAAGCTCTGGTGCGTACGCCATGACCTGCAGGCCCTCGGCCGGGAGCGGACGCGCCTGGACGGCACCGCCGAGGCTTTCGGCAAGCTGCTGATGTCGCCGATGGGCGCCATCCTGCAGTGACCTGATCTTTCTTCCGGGGGGCGGGGTGCAGGGCCCGTGCTTGTCCAAGAGCACGGGCCCTGAACCTCCGGGCTACTTGATCACGACGAGCCGGGCGACGCTCTTGCCGCCGTCCTCGGCGCCCGCGAGGCCGATCTCCGCACCGCTCTTGATCGCGCCGGCCTCGACCTTCTTCTTGTCCTGCACGACCCGCAGCTTGTCGCCGTAGGTCCAGGTCTGCGCGAAGCCGTCGGCCGACTTGACGCTCACCGTCGTGGCGTCGACAGCGGTGACCGTGCCGCGCTGCACGACGACGGTCTTGACGCCGTCCTTGCCCTGCACCGTCATCTCGCCGTGCAGGGTGTTCTTCCGGAGGAACTTGCGGGCCCGGGGGTGCTTGCCCGCCTTGTCCGGCTTGGCCGCGGCGGAGGCCGACGGTGCCGGGTCCGCCTCCAGGCCGACGGCCGCGAGCGCGAAGGACTCGTCCGCGACGTCAGCCGCGGGCGCCGCCGGGGCACCGGCCGGGGCCGCGCCACCGCCGCAGCCGCTCAGCCCGAGCAGACCGGCGAGGCTCACAGTGGTCAGGGTCAGCGCGATACGGGTTCGTGTCATGCGGCCAAGACTGCGCCGGCCGTGCACGGGCCGGATCAGCGTCATGTTCGGGTTGGGTAAGGGCCGGTCGCGGCGGGCAGAGCGATGGTGAACATCGCGCCGCCCTCGGGGGCGTGCCCGGGCGCGAAGGTGCCGCCGAGCCGCCCGACCAGGCGGGCGGCCAGCGCCAGCCCCAGACCGCTACCGGTACGCCGGATGCCCCGGTACCGCCGCTGCAGGGCGCCACGCTGGAACGCCACCGCCAGGTCCTCGTCCGAGAAGCCCGGACCCCCGTCCCGGATCTCCAGCACGCCGCCGTGCGGACCGGGCCGGACCGCCAGGATCAGCGGGGCCCCCGGCGGCACCACCCGCAGCGCGTTCTCACAGAGCCCGTCGATGACCTGGCGGATGCGGCCGGGGTCGGTGGCCACCACGACCAGTTCCGCGGGCAGCTCGGTGCGCAGCTGCGGGCCGTCCGGGCCGCAGCGCCGGGCCCACGCCTCGGCGGCCGAGCCGGCCAGGTCGACCTGGTCCACCGGCACGATGTC
>NZ_JBEZGQ010001173.1:0-523 GCF_040650095.1 Actinoplanes sp. NPDC048791
CCGGGGAGTGCAGGGCGCGACGGGCCGCCCGGGTGCGGCGGCGGTCCGCGCCGGACTCGCGTTCACCGTCCGCACCCCGCAGGTCCGGGGCGCGTTCCTGGCCGACCTGGCCGCCACGCTGCTGGCCATGCCGATCGCGCTGTTCCCGGTGATCAACGAGGAGAAGTTCGGCGGCCGGCCGGAGATCCTCGGGCTGTTCGTCACGGCCGTCGCCGTCGGCGGGGTGTTCGCGTCGGTGCTGTCCGGCCTGGCCACCCACCGCCGCCACCCCGGAGCGGTGCTGCTGGTCTGCGGGGCCGTCTGGGCTGTGGCGCTGGGTCTGGTCGGGCTCAGCGGCCACCTGCTCGTCGTGCTGGGTCTGCTGGCGGTGGCCGGCGGGGCCGACACCTGGGCGGTGGTGTCCCGGGGCACGGTGGTGCAGACGGTGACGCCGGCCGCGTACCGGGGGCGGGTGGCCTCGCTGGAGCACATCGTCGGCTCGGCCGGGCCGCAGCTCGGCAATCTGCGGGCCGGTCTGGTCGCC
>NZ_JBEZGQ010001173.1:533-2388 GCF_040650095.1 Actinoplanes sp. NPDC048791
CCGCGCCCAGGTGGTGATGGAACGCCTGCTGCAGACCCTGGTCGACACCGGGTCGCCGATCTGCGGGCCGGTCTGGTCGCCACGGTGACCTCGGGCGGCGCGTCCCTGGCCATCGGGGGAATCCTCGGCGTCGTCGCGACGGGGCTGATCGCGCTGACGACGCCCGCGCTGCGCCGCTTCACCGTCGAGGACCGGGTCACCGAGCCGGTTCCCTAAGCGGGCCGGCCTGGGCCGGCATCGCTCGCGTCAGTGCTGTCCGGCCTCGGCCGGTGGGCGCCGGGCCGGTCCCGCCACGGCGTAGGCGACGAGCCCACTCAGCGCGAGCAACGCGCCCATGACGTTCGCGGCCGTGCTCGCCGGCGGCTGGGCCTGCCAGGTCAGCACCTGGCCGAGGACCAGTTCCGAGCTGGGGTACAGGGCCGCGGCCAGGGTCCAGGCCAGTGGCAGGAACCAGGCCCGGGCGGTGCCCATCGTGGCGGCGGCCAGGGCGGTCAGCCCCAGCAGCCCGGCCGCGTCGCGCACCACCATCCACCCGGGCCCGAAGCGGGCGCCGGACGCCAGCGTGACCAGCACCAGCCCCACCACGACCAGCATCGCCACCAGCAGGTGCGCGACTCGTCGCCGCGGCCAGCGCATCGCCGCCGTGCCCTCCAGCGCGTCGTCCGGGCCGCCGAGCGTTGCGGTCAGCGCGACCACCAGCAGCAGCACGGTCAGGACGACCATCTGGAAGCCCACATCGCGCGTGTTCGAGAACACCGACCACAGTGACCACATCAGCACCGCGAGGCCGCCGGCCGCGGCCAGCGCCATCGGGGCCCGCCGGGAGCGCAGATAGAGCGTCAGCCACCTCATCGCGCGTTCCCCGAGAGCAGTCCCTCATCGACCGAGCAGCTCAGCGCGGCCCGGCGCAGCGCCACCACCCGCTTCTCGGCCTCGGCCTCGGGCAGCTGACGCAGGCCCTGCCACAGTTGCACAGCACTGTCACGGAACTCCGGGTCGTACCGCTCGCCGGTCGCCGGCTCGCGTCCCAGCAGCCAGGAGGCGGCCGCGATCCGTTCCGGCCAGCCGGCCGGCCTCTCACACCGCGGTGGGCTCGCGAAGGCGCCGGACACCACCTCCGCCGGGATCGCCGACGGCTCCAGCACGTGTCCGTCGGGGCCGGCCTCGACGCTGACCAGGGCGACGTCCTCACGCCACGCCGGGTAGACGTCGGGGTACGCGGTGGTGTCCTCGTGCACCTCGGTCGGTCCGCCCGGCAGCTTCGCCAGGACCGTCAGGGCCTCCCGGGCCTTGGGCGTCACCTCGGCCAGCAGTCCGGAGTGGACCCGGCTGACACACACCCGCGGCTGGTCGTCGGTGCAGACCAGGGCCCGCGCCACCGGGTCGATCGCGTCTGTCACGAACCTGTTCTGGTGCGGCATCACGGTGACAGCCAGCGCTGCGCCCAGCACCACCGGCAGCAGCGCGGCCACCCGGATCCGCCAGCCGCCGGACGCGAACAGCAGCACGGCGGCGACGGCCAGCGCGGCCAGCCAGACGGCCTGGGCGGCGCTGACCCGGCCGGGCACGGTCGCATAGGCCCCGGGCATGTTCATCTCGTAGATCGGTGAGAACACCAGCGCCAGCCACCCCCGGGGCCGGGTCGCGGCCGGGATCAGCAACAGCAGCGCCAGGCCGGCGATGCCCAGCGCCGGGGCGGTCACCAGCGAGGGCAGCAGACGGCCGACCGCCAGGCCGGCCCAGACCGCCGCGACCAGGGCCAGCACGCCGACGGCCGTGACGGACAGGACGGCCACCGGGAAGTACCGCGCGGTGCTGACGATCCACACGGCGCCCGCGATCCCCATCGCCAGGT
>NZ_JBEZGQ010001174.1:0-2385 GCF_040650095.1 Actinoplanes sp. NPDC048791
CCCTCCTCGACCGCGGCCCGGTAGCCGTAGCCGGCATTGTTGACCAGGACGTCGACCCGGCATGACGCCGGCCGCCGCCAGGTTCGACACGTCGGTCGGTACAGCTCAGGTGTTCCGGAGCGTAGGTAACGAGATCACCACGTATCGGGCGGTCGTCACCACCCCGGAGCACGTGGTGATCACGGTCGAGGGCAACGGGAAGGCCCGCGCCCCGGAGATCCAGGACCTGGCCCAGAACATCGACCGCTGAGCTAACAGCGGGGGATCGTTCCGCTGGTGACGCTGATCTGACCGGAATGGCTGTACCCGGTCACGCCGGTGGCCCGGTTGCGGTGGTAGTACCAGATGTTGGTGCCGCCGGTCTGTTCGCCCAGTTTGTAGCAGGTGATGCTGGTGCCCTGGCCGGGATACCCGAGGCCGTGCACCGCGCAGCCGGAGGTCGTCTGCGGACATTTGCGGATGCGTACGCCCGAGCCGGTGTAGTCGCCGCTGGCGGCCGCGAAGGCCGGGGTGGCCGGAATCAGCGCGATCCCGCTCAGCAGCGCACCGGCCGCGGCCGTGCCCAGTATTCTCCTCGTTCTCATGGCATCTCCTCTTCGCTAGGTCACTGCATGGATCACGCCGGCGACGGCCAGCAGCGTCGTCGCCACCGTCGTCAGCCGGAACGGCCGGCCGGCGATGCTGTACCGCCTGTCCCAGTCGGAGCCGTCGCCCCAGCCGAGCCGGACCAACGGCATCACCGCCCGGCCGGCCCCGAACGCGGCACCGGCCAGTAGTGCATAGGGCCACCAGGCCAGCAGAGCCACGGTCAGCGCGGCCAGGTGCGGCACACTGCTGGTCATGAACGTGCGCAATCCGGTGCCCATCTCGAAACCGAACTGCCAGGCGCCGATCCGGCCGCCCTCCTGAATCACGGTGGACGGCACCTGCCGGCCGTTCTGGGGCAGCCACACCCGTACCAGACCGGACTCGTTGCCGACCACCACGACCGCGAGCAGCCCGATCAGGGCCAGGCGCACCCAGGTGGGCAGCACCGGCCGCAGCAGCGACCCGAGCAGCACCAGCAACGCGCCGGTCGTGACGCCGCCCAGTACCTCTCCGGCGGCGAAGTGCCACCGTGCGTTTCCCCGCCAAACTGACGAGCTCAGCAGATCTGCCGAGTTCAGGCTTCAAACGGAACCGGAGATGGCGTACCCGGACACCAGCCCGAGCAGCAGCCACCACATGACAGCGACCGGCGGCCCGCCGGCCAGGACCGATGCCGCGGCGGCGGTTGCCGCCGCGGCGAGGACGACGGCCGGTGTCCACGGATGGAACAGGGGCCGGACCAGGAGCATCAGATGGCCGTCCGGCAGATGCTGAACGTGTTGCGGGACGTGCTGCCGTCGCGATAGACGGTCCAGCCGTCGGAGCACTTGCGGTGGACGCCGCCACCGGTCCAGCGCCACGCGTTCCGGCTACTGCAACTGGTGTTGTCAAAGGTGTAGTTGTAGGTCACGGAACTGCCGGAGTAACTGTCGTTGCGGTGCCAGGAGCCGTTGCAGGTGCTGCTGTACCAGGCGCTCGCGGGGACGCACGTGGACGGGGAGCCGGAGTAGAAGCTGCGGCAGTCGTTCCACACCGACAGCACCGGGTTCGGGTTGGTCGCGCGGCTCGGCAGCACCCGGGTGACCAGGTCCAGGGCGGTCAGGCCGAGGCCCAGCGCGCCACCGCCGGCCAGCCGCAGCAGGGTGCGCCGGCCCAGGCGGGAGCCGCGGATCGTCGCGGTCACCACGCTCGGGGTGGCGTCCGGGGGCGCGGTGTGGAAATCGGGCAGGGCGGATGCGGTGATCGTCATGACGGGACCTCCGTGGTGGGCGTGGATGTGGGGTCGAGGGCAGCCTGGAGCGGTCTCAGGTCACCACCGGGAACCGCCTCGATGACAGTGCCGTCGGCGGCGATGACGACGATGCCGGGGGACCAGGACGGGGCGAGGTCCCGGTACGCCTGCGCGTCGACCAGCACCTCCACGCCTTCCGACGGCTGGTAGTCACCGGACGCGGCGAGGACGGCGAATTCGGCGGCGCCCGCGTACGTGGCGGCCAGCTTCCGGAACTCCGGCAGGACCTCGGCGCAGATGCTGCACCCCGGCTCGGCCGTGAACACGTACCGGCGGGAGGTGGTGAGCGGGCGCAGTGACCGCGCGGACTCGGGCAGGCCGGCGCGGGCGCCGGGCGGCAACCGCAGAGCCGCCTGCAGAATACGGACCTGTTGCAGCAGTGCCGCAAAGCCGAAGGCGAGCACGATGATCGCCAGCCAGGCGAGGATCAGGGCAGCGGTGGTGAAGCTCATCTCAGAGTGTCCTCCGGGGTATCGGAGCGGCGACAGCGGTCAGGACGACGGCCG
>NZ_JBEZGQ010001175.1:0-2384 GCF_040650095.1 Actinoplanes sp. NPDC048791
GGCGCGGCGACCCGCCACCTGCTCCGCGTCAACCGGCGCTACCGGCGCGACCAGCCCCGCACCGCGACCCCCGGCGTTGTCATGATCCAGATCGACGGCTTGTCCGCGCCGCTCACCCGCTGGGCCGTGGAGGCGGGCAACCTGCCGACCCTGAGCCGCTGGCTGCGCTCGGGCAGTCACACGCTGACCGAATGGCACGCGCAGCTGCCGGCGACCACCCCGGCCAGCCAGGCCGGCCTGCTGCACGGCGCCAGCGATCAGGTGCCGGCCTTCCGGTGGTACGAGAAGGAGACCGGTCGCCTGGTCGTGACCAATCGCCCACGGGACAGCGCGCTGGTCGAGTCCCGCTGCTCCGACGGGTACGGCCTGCTGGCCGACGGCGGGGTGAGCGTCAGCAACGTCTTCTCCGGCGACGCCACTCTCTCCCTGCTCACCATGAGCAAGGTCGGGACGAACCGGCCGGACCGCTCGGTCAGCACCTACCTGCTCGACCCGTTCGGCCTGAGCCGGTCGCTGGTCCTGACCGTGGGCGAATGCGTCAAGGAGCTGGCCCAGGCACGCCGGCAGCGGCTGCGCCACGTGCAGCCGCGGATGCGCCGCTCCGGCTCGTACGTGCTGCTGCGGGGCGCGACCAACGTCCTGTTGCGGCACCTGAACCTGGCCGTGCTGGCCGAGCAGATCATGCGCGGGGCGCCGGCGATCTACTGCGACTTCGTCGACTACGACGAGATCGCCCATCACGCCGGCCCGGCCCGGCCGGAGTCGCTCGCCTCGCTCGAGGGCATCGACGACGTCCTGGCCGTGCTGGAGGAGGTGGCCGGGGCCGCACCCCGGCCGTACCACCTGGTCGTGCTGTCCGACCACGGGCAGAGCCAGGGTGCGACGTTCGCCCAGCGCTACGGGCTGCGGCTGGAGGACCTGGTGCGGCAGCTCACCGCCGTGGGTGAGGTGCTCGCCACCCGCGAGAACGAGCAGGAGGGCCGCGCCCGGGTGATCGAGGCCGGGCTGGTCCGGCCGGTGCCGCCGGAGGAGGACCCCGCTCATCCCGAGATCGTCGTCGCGGCCTCCGGCAACCTCGCGCTGATCTATCTGGCCCGGCTGCCCGGCCGGGTGACGATGGAGCAGATCGAGAGCATGCACCCGCGGCTGCTGCCCGGGCTGGCCGCCCATCCCGGCGTCGGCTTCGTACTGGTGCGCTCCTGGCGGTGGGGACCGCTCGTGCTCGGTCCCGACGGCCGGCGGCGCCTGCGCGACGACCACGTCGAGGGCCTCGACCCGCTCGCCTCCTTCGGCCCGCACGCGGCCGACGACCTGCGTCGCCACGACGCCCTGGCGCACACCGGGGATCTGGTCGTGAACAGTCTCTGGGATCCGGCCACCGAGGAGGTCGCCGCCTTCGAGGAGCTGATCGGCTGCCACGGCGGACTCGGCGGAGGGCAGAGCCGTCCCGTGCTGGTCCACCCTCGGGAGTGGACCGTCCCGGCGGAGCTCGTCGGGGCCGACGCCGTGCACCGGTGGCTGTGCGCCTGGCTCGAGAAGACCGGCTGCCGTACGGCTCCCGTCGAGCCCGGCCCGCTCAATGCAACAGGGCCTTGAGCAGGATCATCGCCGCGCCGAACCCTCCGGCGATCGCCGTCGAGGCCAGCCGCTCCATCGTCGTGAGCCGGCCCGCGGTGCCCATGCGCCAGCCGGCCACGCACAGCAGCACCGTCGTGCAACCGAGCGCGGCGAACTCCGCCGTCGCCAGGCGGACACCGGCCAGCCGCATCAGCACCAGGACGAGCAGTGGCAGGGTCGAGGCGGTCACGATCTCCCAGCCGCTGGTCAGCTGCCGCCGTACGGTCTGCCACGTGGGCCGGTGTCCCGCGTGGATGCGTTCGGCCAGGATCCGGGCGTACCGTTCGGCGGCCCAGTAGATGGTGAGGGTGGCCAGCACGGCGAGCACCTCCTGCCAGGCCCGCTCGGCGTGCGAGGTGACCAGCATCGCGGCGCAGACGATGACGCCGTAGATGCCGGACGCGGTGCCCTCCGCGGTGGTGTGGGTGAGACGGACGAAGGTGCGCGGCATGATGCGAGACTGCTCGACGCCGCGTACCGGGTCCTCATCCGGCCGGGGTGAACCCGCCGCCCCGGCCGTCATCGCCGGGGAGCCGGCGCCGGTCCTGCTCGCGGGTCAGCAGGAGCAGGGCGCGCCGGTCGGCCGTGGTCGGCCGGTCCGCGCCGAACGACCGGGGCCACAGCCGGCCGTGCCGGACCGCGGCCACCTCGGCGGCCAGGACGAGCACGTTGCTCAGGACGTACAGCAGGGCGAAAACGCCGGCCACGGTGGCGAATCCGCCGTAGACCAGACCGGCGCCGCGGACCAGCCGGGGCAGCACCGCGGC
>NZ_JBEZGQ010001176.1:0-2381 GCF_040650095.1 Actinoplanes sp. NPDC048791
CCGCCACCTTGCCGCGGACGGCGGCGGCCGTCGACCCGGCCAGAGCGGACCGCGCTGTGACGGTGCTGCCCGACGACCCGCGCTATCCCGGGCTCACCGCCGGGGACAATCAGCGGTGGCGGGCCCGACCCGACTACGTCGTCCTCGCCACCTCCACCGCGCAGGTGGTCCGGGCCGTCCAGGATGCGGTCGATTCGGGCCGGCGGCTGACCGTCCGCAGCGGGGGTCATTGTTACGAGGACTTCGTCTGCAACCCGGAGACCCGGGTGATCGTCGACCTGTCCGAGTTGTCCGAGGTGATCTGGGACCAGCGCTCCGGCGCGTTCTCGATCGGGCCCGGAGCCACCCTGCTGGAGGTGTACAAGACGCTGTTCCGGCGGTGGGGCGTGACGATCCCCGGCGGCAGCTGCTACTCGGTCGGCGCCGGCGGTCACATCGTGGGCGGCGGGTACGGCTTCCTCTCCCGCCGCGACGGGCTGACCGTCGACCACCTGTACGGGGTCGAGGTCGTCGTGGTCGACCGGGCCGGCCGCGCCCGCAGCGTCGTGGCCACCCGCGACAGCACCGGTGAGCTCGGCGACCTGTGGTGGGCCCACACCGGTGGCGGCGGCGGGAACTTCGGCGTCATCACCCGCTATCTGATGCGCTCACCCGGGGCGCCCGCCGGCGAGCCGACCCGGGCGCTGCCCCGGGCGCCGTCCACGGTGCTGCTGCACGGGGTCGGCCTGGACTGGGCCGGCCTCGACGAGCAGCGGTTCGTCCGGCTGGTGACCAACTACGGGCGCTGGCACGAGGCGAACAGCGCGCCTGGATCGCCCGCCACCGCCCTCTCGGCCGTGCTCGCGCTCAACCACCGCAGTGCGGGCGGATCGGGCATGCTCGTGCACCTCGACGGTGACGATGCCGCCGCGGAACGTCTGCTCGGGGACTTCCTCGCCGCCGTGCTGGACGGCGTGGTGGACGACGCGGCCGGCTATCGCCGGCCGATGACCGCGCCCCTGGGCGAACTGGGTCCGATGGCCGCTGCGGCGGAGCCCGGCCGGTGGCCGTGGCTGCACGCGACCAGCTACGTGGCCACCAACACCCCCGCGCTCACCGATCCCACCCAGCGGGCCGACCACAAGGCCGCCTACCTGCGCCGGTCGTTGTCCCGCGAGCAGGCCGAGGCGCTGTACCGGCAGCTCACCGAACCGGCCTTCGCCAACCCCCGCGCCGGGGCGGTGCTGTTCTCCTACGGCGGGCGGATCAACGCTGTCGCACCGGGGGCCACCGCGGTCGCGCAACGCGACTCGGTGCTCAAGGTGCTGGTGCAGTCCTTCTGGGGCGCCGTAGCCGACGACGACCCGAACGTCGCCTGGGTGCGGGAGACCTACCGGCAGCTTTTCGCCGGCACCGGTGGTGTGCCGGTGCCGGACGAGAACTCCGACGGCTGTTACATCAACTATCCGGACACGGACCTGGGCGACCCGCGCTGGAACACCTCCGGTGTCGCCTGGAGCACCCTGTACTACAAGGACAACTACCCGCGGCTGCAGCGGACCAAGGCGCGGTGGGACCCCCGTGACGTCTTCCGGCACGCCCAGTCCGTACGGCTGCCGGACTGAGCGTTGCCGGATCGGAGGCTCAGCGGGCCTGGCGCAGCAACAGCAGCGCCAGGTCCGGTCCGCTCGGTCCCAGGACGCGGAACCGGCGGGCCACGGCCAGTTCCTGCTCGTGCACGTAGGCGGTGCCGCCCTCGGCGATCCGCCGGGAAACCACCGCGCGGGCGAGCTCGGTGCGACGCCGGATGAGCCGCAGCAGTTCGTCATCCAGCCGCTCGAGCTCGCGCGTCAGCGCCGCCGAGTCCGGTACGTGGCCGGGCTCCGGCTCGGCGGCGGTGTGCCGCCCAGCGGCCGGCTCGTCGGGCTCACCGTAGGAGTCCAGCAGGGGCACGGTGATGATGTCCGGGCTGCGGACGTTCATCGGACCAGCCTCGGCATGCTCAGCAGCGGGCGCAGCTGTCCGGCCAGGATCGCCGGACCCTGCTGGGTGAGGATCGACTCGGGATGGAACTGCAGCGACCGGAAGTAGCCACCGGCGAGGGCGTGCACCTCTCCGCTCGCCGGATCCCGGCTCACCCGTACCGGTCCGGTGACCGCGGGCAGCAGGAGCTCGTCGGTGTCGCTGCGGGCGGCGAACGTGTTGTAGAAGCCGACCCGGGCGCGGTCGCCGAACAGGTCGATCTCCCGTTGCACGCCCTGGCGCGGCTCGCGCCTCCGCACCAGGGGCAGACCCAGGTGACGGCAGAGGACCTGGTGGCTCAGGCACACCGCCAGCAGCGGGGCCCGGCCCGCGAGGCGCGCCTCGACGATGCCGAGCATCGTGCGGATCTTCGGGTCGTC
>NZ_JBEZGQ010001177.1:0-2380 GCF_040650095.1 Actinoplanes sp. NPDC048791
GGCGGCCGGACCGCCGTTCGCGCCGCCGCCCCCGACTCGTCAGCAGGACAACGGCAGCGGGCTGCGGCTGGTGGTCGCGGCCGGGATCGTCGCCGTGGTCATGGCCCTGCTCGGCTGCGTGGCCGGGGCTTTCTTCCTGACCCAGGGCGCCTCCGTCGACGCCCCCGCGGTGAGCGTGGTGCCGGGCCCCGAGACCCCGCCGGAGCCCGAGGCGCCGACGACCGTTCCGGTGCCGCCGACCGTCGAGTGACCGGTCAGTCGACCTGCGGCAACGGCGGGCCGAGCACGTCGTCGGCGTCCACGATCGTGTACGCGTAGCCCTGCTCGGCCAGGAAGCGCTGGCGGTGCGCGGCGTACTCCGTGTCGATCGTGTCGCGGGACACCACCGTGTAGAAGTGCGCCTGGCGGCCGTCGGCCTTCGGGCGCAGCACCCGGCCGAGGCGCTGAGCCTCCTCCTGCCGGGAGCCGAACGTGCCGGAGACCTGGATCGCCACGGCCGCCTCGGGCAGGTCGATGCTGAAGTTGCCGACCTTGGAGATCACCAGCGTCTTCAGCGAGCCCGAGCGGAACTCGTCGAACAGCCGCTCGCGTTCCTTGTTGGTGGTCGAGCCCTGCACGATCGGGGCGTCGAGGTATTCGCCGAGCTGGTGCAGCTGGTCGATGTAGCCGCCGATCACCAGCACCTGCTCGTTCGGGTGCTTCTCGACCAGCGCGCGGACCACCGGGAGCTTGGTGCGGGCGGTCGCGGCCACCCGGTAGCGCTCCTCGGCCTCGGTCACCGCGTACGTCATGCGCTCGGCGTCGGTCAGCGTGACCCGGACCTCGGTGCACTCGGCCGGGGCGATCCAGCCCTGCGCCTCGATGTCCTTCCACGGCGCGTCGTAGCGCTTGGGGCCGATCAGCGAGAACACGTCGCCCTCGCGGCCGTCCTCGCGGACCAGCGTCGCGGTCAGGCCGAGCCGGCGGCGGGCCTGCAGGTCGGCGGTGAAGCGGAAGATCGGCGCCGGCAGCAGGTGCACCTCGTCGTAGATGACCAGGCCCCAGTCGCGGGCGCCGAACAGGTCGAGGTGGGTGAACGCGCCGCCGCGCCGCGAGGTCAGCACCTGGTACGTCGCGATGGTGACCGGGCGGATCTCCTTGCGCTCGCCGCTGTACTCGCCGATCTCGTCCTCGGTCAGCGACGTACGGGCGACCAGCTCACGCTTCCACTGCCGGCCGGCGACCGTGTTGGTCACCAGGATCAGCGTGGTCGCCTTGGCGGTGGCCATCGCGGCCGCGCCGACCAGCGTCTTGCCGGCGCCACAGGGCAGCACGACCACGCCGGAACCACCGGCCCAGAAGCCGTCCACCGCTTCCTGCTGGTACGACCGCAGAGTCCAGCCGTCCTGGGCCAGGTCGATCTCGTGCGCCTCGCCGTCGACGTAACCGGCCAGGTCCTCGGCCGGCCAGCCCAGCTTGAGCAGCGCCTGCTTGAGCCGGCCCCGCTCCGAGGCGTGCACCGCGATCGTCTCGTCGTCGAGCCGCGCGCCGAGCATGCCGGCCAGCTTCTTGCTCTTGGCCACCTCGACGAGCACGATCTTGTCCAGCCCGCGCAGGACCAGCCCGTGCGACGGGTCGTTGATCAGCTGCAACCGGCCGTAGCGGTCCATGGTGTCGGCCACGTCGACCAGCAGCGCGTGCGGCACCGGATAGCGGGAGAACTTGATCAGGGAGTCGACCACGCTCTCGGCGTCGTGCCCGGCGGCGCGCGCGTTCCACAGGCCCAGCGGTGTCAGCCGGTAGGTGTGCACGTGCTCGGGGGAGCGCTCCAGCTCCGCGAACGGGGCGATCGCCATCCGGCACGCCTGCGCGTCCGGGTGGTCGACTTCCAGCAGCAGAGTCTTGTCGGACTGGACGATCAATGGTCCGCCGGTCACCAGGTGCCCTTCGACGAGCGAGAGAAGACCCTCCAGTGTGACACGGGGTTCTACCCAGCGAAGAAGGTTGATCCCATGTGCAACGCTTCGGTGAGGCCGGGCGTTTAAGCAAGAAGCACCATCGGACGGCGGGCGGGTCGCGCGCGAGCAGGGCAACGGGGGCGCGCGGTCCCGGCCGTCAGTCCTCCACGACCGCGGCTGTGATCCGGTGCAGTGCGAAGGTGTGCAACGTCTCCGTGCGTTCGTCCTCGGCGCGCAGATAGCCCGCGCTCAGGGACACCGGCCGCACCAGCCGCGACAGCGTCGCGCCGTGCGAGTCCACGTAACCGACCCAGACGCGGGCTTTGTCGCGTACCGCTTGCTGCAGCACCGCCATCGCCTGCGTGTGCGCCTGCACCGAGGTCAGCCCGGGCACCTGCTGGCCGTTCGCGGCCCGCACGGTGACCGGCGCGCGGCGGGCCGCG
>NZ_JBEZGQ010001178.1:0-2380 GCF_040650095.1 Actinoplanes sp. NPDC048791
GCGGCCGCGTACCCGGGCGACCAGCACGACGCCGGGCACCTGCGCGACCAGTGCCGCGATCCGGTCGGCCGACTGGCCGGCGTCCTGGCCGTCGGCGAGGACGAGCCCGCTGATGCCGGCCCGCTGGTAGGACAGCGCGGTCCACACCGCGTCGTTGCGGCTGTCGTAGCCGATGTCCGCGTCGGCCAGCAGGGGCACGCCTTCGAGGGCCGGGATCAGGGTCGTGGCCCGGTCGGCGATCTGCGTGGCCGGGGTGTAGCCGAGGTCCGGCCGGCCCAGCATGGTGGCCGCGATCGCCTGCCCGGACAGGTGCACGGCCCGGTGCCCGGCCCGGACGGCGAGCGCGGCACTGGCCGGATCCCAGACGCCCGGTACGTGCGTGAGGTGGTCGGCCGCGAGCATCGCGCGCAGGTCGGCGGCGGTCATGAGCGGGGCACCGCGGCGTCGGTCATGTCGCTGATCATGACGGGTTCATCGGCAACTCGCGATCCCCGGAACGGTGTTAGCGTCGATCCGTGACCGAGCTGAGCATGCGTGTGGCCCGACTGCACGGCGCCGGGGACGTCCGGTTGCACTCCGAGGACCGTCCCGCGCCGGGGAGCGCCGGCGCGCGGTTCGTCGAGGTGACCTCGGTCGGGGTCTGCGGCTCCGACCTGCACTGGTTCACCGAGGGTGGGATCGGCGACGCGGTGCTGGCCCGGCCGCTGGTCCTCGGCCACGAGATGGCCGGCGTGATCCGTGGCGGACCGGACGACGGCCGGCGGGTCGCGATCGATCCGGCGATCCCGTGCGGCAGCTGCGAGCCCTGCCGGGAGGGGTACGGCAATTTGTGCCCGAACGTCGTCTTCGCCGGGCACGGCTCCTGCGACGGCGGCCTGCGGCAGTTCCTGACCTGGCCGGCCGACCGCCTGCACCCGCTGCCGGACAGCCTCTCCGACGACGACGGTGCCCTGCTCGAACCGCTGGGTGTCGCGCTGCACGCCCTCGACCTGGCGCATCTGCGGATGGCATCGACGGTGGCGGTCGTCGGCTGCGGTCCGATCGGCCTGCTGCTCGTGCAGCTGGCTCGCCGGCACGGCGCCACCCGGGTGCTCGCCGCCGAGCCGTTGCCGCACCGGATGGCCGTCGCGGCGTCGTTCGGCGCGGAGCCGGCCGAGGAGGCCGGTGTCGCGGACGTGGTCTTCGAGGTCTCCGGATCCGACGCGGCCGTGGACGCGGCGCTGCGGCTCGCCAAGCCCGGCGCCCGCGTCGTGCTGGTCGGCATTCCCGACGGCGACCGCACCTCGTTCAGCGCGGGGCTGGCCCGCCGCAAGGGGCTGACGCTGGTCATGGCCCGCCGGATGGGCGAGGTCTACCCGCGGGCGATCGACCTGGCCGCGCGGGGCCTCGTCGACCTGGCGCCGATCGTCTCGGACGTGTTCCCGCTGAGCGCGGTCACCACGGCCCTGAGCACCGCTGCCGCCCGTACCGGATTGAAGGTTCTGATCCATCCGAACGCCGCCGGTCAGAACGCCGCCGAGCTGACCGAGGTCACGGGGTCGGCGGCGACGACGTCGTAGCGGTTCTTGGCGGCCGACCAGCCGTCCGGGGTCAGCGCGCCACCGGCCTTGACCTTGCGGGGTTTCCTGCCCTCGACGGTGGCGGTCCCGGCGCCGCCGCGCAGGCGGAGCCGGACCGGGGTGCCGGCCTTGGTGCGCACGACCAGCTCGCCGACCGGGCCGCTGACCGAGATGGCCACGGTGCCCTTCGGCTCGGGCAGTTGCAGGACGAGCTGGGTGGTGCCGCCGACGATCTCGATGCCCGCCACGACGCCCGTGCGCAGGTCGATGGTCTGCTCGGCCGAGCCGCCGGCCAGCTTCAGGGTCCACGCCACCTTGGTGTTGAGCTGGAGCTCGGCGCCCACCGTCCCGGGCTCGGTGGTCGGGGTCAGTTCGAGCCGCGAGCCCTGCTTGCTCTCGGTCAGGCTCGGCACCGCGCTGCGGTCCGTCGTCGCGATGTCGAACAGGTTCTCGCCGAGGTCCGCACCGCGGACGCGCAGCACCGCCGAGGCCCCCGCCACCTCCAGGCGCCGCGCCCGCACCGAGCCGAGCGGCGTGGTGATCCGATGGGCGGCGTCCGGCCACGGTTGCTCCAGCGTGCTCGGCACCGGCCCGGACGGTGTGGGCCCGCCCGGTGGGAGCGGCTCGACCTGGGCGCCGGCCGCGGGCCGGTAGACCGGGTCGAACGCGGCCGTCTGCCCGAGCACGACCCCGATGGTCAGCGCCACGATCGCCACGGTGAAGACCCACAGCCGCCAGGGCCGCCGCGGCCGTTCCTGGTAGACGATCACCGCCCGGGCGACCACCATCGGCGGCGGCAGCCGGGGCGGCGAGGCGGCGAC
>NZ_JBEZGQ010001179.1:0-2379 GCF_040650095.1 Actinoplanes sp. NPDC048791
GCGGCTGCGCCTGGCCCTGCCCGGCAGCGCCGACGACAACGCCGCCGCCCTGCGCCACCTCCGCGAGCGCGGCGCCCTGGTGACGGAGGCGGGGCGATGACCTTCCCTGAGCTTTCCGAGCTGCTCTGGACCGGCGTACGGGAAACGGCCTGGATGGTCGGCTTCTCCGCCCTGCTCACCGCGGTCGGCGGACTGCTGGTCGGCATCCTGCTGGTGCTCACCGACCGCGGCGGGCTGCTGGCCGCCCGGCCGGTCAACGCGCTGCTCGGCCTGGTCGTCAACATCGGCCGGTCGCTGCCGTTCATCATCCTGCTGGTCGCGGTCATCCCGTTCACCCGCGCGGTGGTCGGCACGACCATCGGCACCACCGCCGCGGTCGTGCCGCTGACCATCGGCGCCATCCCGTTCTACGCCCGGATCGTCGAGACGGCGATCCGTGAGGTGCCCGGTGACGTCGTGGCCGCCGCCGTGGCGATGGGTGCGTCCCGCCGCCAGATCGTCGGCAAGGTCCTGCTCCGCGAGGCCCGTCCCGGACTCGTCGCCGGGCTGACGATCACGGTCGTCGCGCTGGTCGGCTACTCCGCCATGGCCGGCGTGGTCGGCGGCGGTGGACTGGGTGACCTCGCCGTCCGCTACGGCTACCAGCGTTTCGAGACCGACGTGATGATCGCCACGGTGGTCGTGCTCGTCGTGCTCGTCCAGGCCGTCCAAACGCTGGGCGACGTCGTCGTCCGGCGCCTCTCCCACCGATAGAAGGGCACCACCTCATGCGCCGCCGCTTGCTCGCCACCCTGCTCACCGCGACCGGTCTCGTCCTGGGCCTGGCCGCGTGCGGCGGGTCCGATGACGCCGCCGGGTCCGCCGGCGACGACACCCTCAAGGTCGGGGTCAGCCCGGTCCCGCACGCCGAGATCCTCACCTACGTCAAGGACAACCTGGCCGCGGCCGAGGGCCTCAAGCTCGACATCGTCGAGTTCAACGACTACATCCAGCCCAACGTCGCGCTGCGGGAGAAGCAGATCGACGCCAACTACTTCCAGCACGTGCCGTACCTGGAGGAGGAGGTCGCGGCCAAGGGCTACAAGTTCACCGCGCTCAAGCCGGTGCACATCGAGCCGCTGGGCGTCTACTCCAAGAAGGTCAAGTCGCTGGCCGAGGTGCCGGCCGGCGGGGTCGTGGCAATCCCGAACGACCCGTCCAACTCCGGCCGGGCCCTCAACCTGCTCGCCCGGAACGGCTTGATCACGCTCAAGCCCGGCGTCGGCGTCAAGGCGACCGAGCGGGACATCGCCACCAACCCGAAGAACCTCAAGTTCTCCTCGCTCGAGGCGGCCCAGCTGCCGCGCAGCCTGGAGGACACCGCGCTCTCGGTGATCAACGGCAACTACGCGATCGAGACCGGGCTCAAGCCGGCGCAGGACGCGCTCGCCCTGGAGGACGGCAAGGACAACCCGTACGCGAACCTGGTCGTGGTGCGCACCGGCGACGAGGGCGACGCGCGGGTGGTCAAGCTGGAGAAGCTGCTGCACTCGCCCGAGGTCCGCAAGTTCATCGCCGACAAGTACCAGGGTTCGGTGCTGGCGGCCTTCTGAGCGAAGTGTCGTACCCATGCGGCAGAGTGTCAGGGGTGCGTAGCCCTACCGCCCCTGACACGGCCCACCCCCGCGACTGGCTGCCGAGCTATCTGGCGCTCGCCGCGATCTGGGGCACCAGCTTCCTGTTCATCAAGGTCGGCGTCCGTGAGCTGCATCCGCTGTGGCTCACCTTCGCCCGGGTCGCCGCGGGCACGGCGGTCCTGCTGATCGTGCTCGCGGTGACCCGCGACCGGCTGCCCCGCGACGCCCGGCTGTGGGGCCATCTGGCGGTCGTGGCCGCGCTGGGCGTCTCGGTGCCCTTCACCCTCTTCGGGTACGGCGAACAGCGCGTCTCCTCGGTGCTCGCCGGCATCTGGAACGCGGCCACCCCACTGGTCGCGTTGCCGCTGGCGGTGCTCGTCTTCCGCACCGAGGCCCTGACCCCGCGCCGGGTGGCCGGCATCGCGACCGGCTTCCTGGGCGTGCTGGTGGTGCTGGGCGTCTGGCGCGACCTCGGCGGCTCGCAGCTCACCGGGCAGCTCATGTGCTTCGGCGCGGCGATGTGTTACGCCGTCGCGATCCCGTACCAGAAGAAGTTCATCGCCGGCCGGGCCGGCTCCGGGGTGTCGATCGCCGGCGGGCAGCTGCTGATGGCCCTGGCCCAGCTCGCCGTGCTGGCGCCGCTGCTGGCCGGCGCGCCGCCGGCCCCGGCGCAGCTGTCCCTGCAGGTGGTGCTGTGCGTGCTGGCGCTGGGCGCGCTCGGCACCGGGCTGGCGTTCGTGCTCAACATGCGGGTGATCCGGGT
>NZ_JBEZGQ010001180.1:0-2377 GCF_040650095.1 Actinoplanes sp. NPDC048791
CCTCCGCGCACACCGTCACCGACTTGTCCCCCACCCTCACGGTCACCGCCGCGGCCTCGGCCGGCACCGCCAGGTCCGCGACCAGCGCGACGCCCTCCTCTCTCCTGGTCGCCGGCGGCCGGGACACCAGCGTGATCGTGGCGATGCCGCCGACCAGCCAGGACTGCCGGACCGCGGCCGCGGCGGCCGGCACGTCCAGGCCCTGCCCGGCCGCCGGGTAGGTGGGCTTCGGGACCAGCCCCGCGTACGTGATGCCGGGCTTCTTGAGCGTGATCTTCGTCGGGTCGAGGCGCTCGCGCAGCGCCTTCTCCAGCCTCGCCTCGTCCAGCTCGATCACCGGCGGCACGCTGCGGGTGCCGGTCAGCCGCGGGCTGCCCTTGATCGCCTTGCCGACGCTCAGGTCGACGTTCAGCCGCAGCCCGAGGTCGGCGGCCGCCAGCGAGAACCGCTCCCCGGCCAGATCGATCGCGACCGGGGCGCCGGTGCGCGGACCCACCGCGTCGGTCAGCGCCCGCTCGGCCTCGGTGCGGGACTTGCCGCCGAGCTCGACACCGAGGATCTCGGTGCCCCGGGGGACGTCACCGCCGTACACCCAGGCGGCCGCGCCGGCCCCGGCGATGAGCACGGCGGCCACGGTGCCGACCGCGACGATCCGCTTGCGGCTGACCGGGCCGTCCGCCGGTGGCGCGGCCGGCGGGGACACCGTCGCGGAGGCCTGGCCGGTGGGGGTCTCAGAGGCGAACACGGCGCAAGTGTGCAGGCCGGGGCGCCGCAGCGACAAACAACACGAGTGGTCGTCACTGCTTTGTGACAGGCGGCCTCTTCAAGATCAAACGGTACGTGTAGACCGCGAAGGTCAGGCTGCCGACCAGGATCATCACCAGCGCGACCCAGTCCTCGCCACTGATCAGATAGTCACCCTCGGTGGTCCGCGTGCCCGCCGCGAAGAACATGATCAATGTCCAGAGCGCCCACGGCACCGCCAGCGCCCAGCGCCGGCCCACCGTGGTCACGGCGAACCAGCAGAGCGCCAGATTGGCCAGCACGGCCGCCGGGACGGCGACGCCGATCGGCACCCCGCCGAGCCGCAACGGCGACAGGAAGATCTCCAGCGCCGCGGTGAGCACCGTGGCCAGCACGGCGATGAGCAGTCCGGCGACCCGGAAGGTCAGCTCCAGCGCCCGGCCGGGCGGAGCAGGCGGCGGCGGGTCGGCCGTCGGGGAGACCGAGGGGGCTTCGAGAGTCATCGCCCCACCACGTTGCTGAACAGGTCGTCCTCCCACTTGTGCGGGCCACTCACCTCGCCACGCTCGCCCTTGACCAGGGTGAAGTACTCCACGCCCATGAACTCGCCGCCGAAGTCGCCGGCGATGCCGTACAGCCAGGAGTTGTCCGGGATCTGGGTGGCGTGCGCGCGCATCGCGGCCACCTTCTGCTCGTAGAAGTCGGTGCCGTCGATCCGGGCGGCGATCTCGTCGTCCGGGTGGCCGAACGGGAGGTCCTCGACGTTCTCCACGTCGGCGAACGGGTTGTCGTCCATCCCCTTGAACGCCTCCATGCCGCCCTCGAGCACGCTGCGGGGCATGGCGGTCCAGTAGATCTTCTCCGGGCCGAAACCCTCGGCCTCGGCGAGCTCGGCCGCCCGCATCGCGACCCGGTGCGCCTGGATGTGGTCCGGGTGGCCGTAGAAGCCGTTCTCGTCGTACGTGATCAGCACCTGCGGGCGTACCTCCCGCATGACCTCCAGGCACTGCCGGGCCGCCTCCTCCAGGTCGGCCTGCCAGAACGCCCGGGGATGGTTGTTGGTCTCCAGACCCATCATCCCGGAGTCGCGGTAGCGGCCCGCGCCGCCGAGGAAGCGGTGGTCGGTGACGCCGAGGGCGGCACAGGCCCGCTCCAGCTCGACGATGCGCCAGCCGCCGAGCTGGTCGGCCTGGCGTGCCTCCAGCTGCGCCAACGCGGGCACGTGGATCTCGCCCTCCTCACCCAGCGTGCAGGTCACCAGGGTCACCTGGGCGCCCTCGGCGGCATACCGGGCCATGGTGGCGCCGGTGCCGGTGACCTCGTCGTCGGGATGGGCATGCACGAGCATCAGGCGGCGTGCGGGCAGCGCGTTCGTCACGCGCGCCACTCTACGCGCGAGCGCCCGGCGGCCTCGCGTGTGCGGTTTGCCGGGCGCGAGGGGCCGGTGATCAGCGATGCTGGTCAGCGTGGAGTATCCCGAACTCGCGGACCGCACCGGCCGGTTCCGCTTCGGCGCCCCGCACGCCTTGACGGTCGGTGACGACGGCGCGCGGGTGGCCTTCCTGCGCTCTGCCGGCCCGTACGACCCCGCGCCGGCGTTGTGGGTGCTCAACGTGGCCACCGCCGCCCTCAC
>NZ_JBEZGQ010001181.1:0-2373 GCF_040650095.1 Actinoplanes sp. NPDC048791
GCCGGTGATCGACTACTGGACGGCCCCGCGCGGCTTCCCGTCCGACCCGGCGGCGATGTCCCTGACCGCCGTCACCGAGGGCCTGCAGCCGGCCCGGTCGATCCCGGTCTACGACGCGCCCGGCGGCCGGCCCCGCGCCCGGCTCACCCCGGAGATCAGCGGCATGCCCCTGATCCTGCCGATCACCGACCGGCGCTCGGGCTGGGTCGCGGTGCTGCTGCCCACGGCGAACCGCCGGATCGGCTGGCTGCCACCGAAGGGCTGGTCACCGCGGCCGCTGCGCGACCACCTGATCGTCCAGCGCCGCACCCACAAACTGATCTGGCGCCGCGACGGCATCCGCAAGGCGGCCTGGACCGTGTCCACCGGCACGGCGGCGACCCCCACCCCGCTGGGCCGGAGCTTCGTGCTGGGCCGCACCCCGACCAGCGGCTCCGCGTACGCGAACGTGGACGCGCTGGCGCTGAGCTCGGTGCCGGAGAACCGCCGTTCCCTGCCGGCTGCGCTGCGGGGCGCGCACACGGGCATCCACGGCTGGTACGACGAGGGTGCCTTCGGCCGGAGCGCGTCGAACGGGTGCGTACGGATGCCGCGGGAGGCTCAGCGCACCCTGTTGAAGCACATCGGGCACGGCACCCTGGTCACGGTCGTCGACTGAGACCGGCCGACCGGCCTCAGGCGGACCCGCGGATCAGCAGTTCGGTCTCCACCAGCGCCAGCCCGCCCGGCTCGCCCGCCAGCAGCCGCTGCACCTCCGCCACCGCCAGCTCCCCCATCCGGCGCTTGTCGATGGCGATGGTCGTCAGCGGCGGGTCCAGTAGCTCGCCCAGGTTCAGGCCGTCGAAGCCGAGCAGAGCGACGTCGTCCGGGATGGCCAGGCCCGCCCGCCGGGCCGCCCGGTACGCGCCCAGCGCGATCAGGTCGTTGAAGGTGAACATCGCGGTGAGTTCCGGGCGGGCCGCGTGCAGTTTCTCGAAGCCTGATTCGCCGCCCGCCATGGACTGCTCGACGCCGATGATCGCGTCCGGCGGCACCGGCAGGCCCTGGTCCGCGGCTTCGGCCAGGAAGATCGCCTTGCGGGCCGGGTCGGCCGCGTCCGGGCAGTCGATCATGCCGATCCGCTGGTGGCCGCGGGCGACCAGGTGCCGTACGGCCGCGCGGACGCCGGTCTCCAGGTCGATGTCGACGGCGCCGAAGGCCTTCTCGCGGGCGCGCCGGCTCATGACGACCAGCGGTACGCCCTCGACCGCGGCGGCGACCACGTCGTCCGGCTGGAAGAGGTAGCCGATCAGGGCGTCGACCTGGCCGGCGAGCGAGCGCAGCAGTTGCGGTTCGCGGCCGGGGTCGTCCTGGGTGCTGGCTACCAGGACCTGCCAGCCGCGTTGTTCGGCCGCTTCGAGGACGCCGGCGATCAGCTCGGGGAAGAACGGGTTCACCACGTCGGACACGATCAGGCCGACGGTCGTCGCGCCGGGGCGGACCAGGCCGCGGGCGAAGCGGGACGGGCGGTAGTGCAGTTGCCGGGCGGCGTCCAGGACGCGGCGGCGGGTCTCCGGGTCGATCTCGCCCTTGTCGTTGATGGCCCGGGACACGGTCTGGTGCGAGACGCCCGCCAGGCGCGCCACGTCCCGCAGTGTCGCGCGTTTTCCGGCGCCCGTTCCGGCGGTGTCCTGCTGTTCGTCTCCCACGATGACCGCATCGTAAACCGCTGGGGGTTGACGGCCCGGCAGCACCTGCGCGACGATCCCGTTAACGGTCACGTGACCGTTAACGGGACGAGGAGGTCAAGCTCATGGAAGGTGTGGCTCTGGTGCTGAGCGTGCTGGTGACCCGGCATACCAGCCGTTCGGCGCTGCCCGGCGCCGAGGTGCAGGTGCCCCGGGAGAGGTGGCGGTGGGCCCGGGCGGTCTCGCGCCGGGTCACCCGAGGGCGTGCATAGTGCCGGGGGACGGTGGGTAGCGGCATCGGATGACCACTGTCGCGGCGGCCGGGGGCCGTTCGAGATTTCTGCCGCTGCTGGCCGGTGTGTTGCTGCTCGGCATCGCGGACTCGATGATCGGGCCGTACCTGGTGCTCTTCGGGGCCGACGAGGCGCGGCTGTCGCCGTTCCAGGTCGGGGTCTTCCTGTCGCTCGTCGCGATCAGCGGCCTCGCGGTGAGCACCTGGCTCGGCCGCCGCTACGACCGGTCCGCGAGCCGGTGGCCGGCGTTCGTCGCCGTCGCCGCCCCCGCGGCCGGTTACCTGGCCCTGACGACCACCACCGACTACGCCCTGCTGGCCCTGATCGGCGTCGGGTTGCTCGGGGCCGGGATGGCCGCGTTCCCGCAGCTCTTCACGCTCGCCCGTACCCATCTCGACCGCTCCGGCGGCGAC
>NZ_JBEZGQ010001182.1:0-2370 GCF_040650095.1 Actinoplanes sp. NPDC048791
CTCGGCCGCTGGGGCGCGGCACTGCGGGCTCATCCGGTCGGCGCCGCGCTGACCGCCGGCGCGCTGGCCGCCGGCCTGGTCGTCACGATGGCCGGCTGGTCGAGCCTGCCCCCGGTGGCCCGCGCCGTGCTCGCCGGTTCCCCGTCGCCGTCCCCGGCTCCGCTGCTCAAGACGGGAAAGGTGTCGCTGGAGTCGGCCAACGCCAAGGGGCAGTTCGTGGCGCTGTCCGCCGGCCGGGGCGTGCTCACGCCGGCCGGGGCCACCCTGGAGGTCGTCCCCGGCCTGGCCGGCCGGGGTTGTTTCTCGCTGCGCACCGCCGACGGGATGCACCTGCGCCATGCGTCCTGGCGGCTGGTGGCCGGCTTCGACGACGGCACCGCGTTGTTCCACGGCGACGCCACGTTCTGCCCGCGGGCCGGCCTGGCCGCCGGTTCGGTGTCGCTGGAGTCGGCCAACTACCCCGGCTGGTTCCTGCGCCACGTGGACGGCGAGCTGTGGGTCGACCAGCTCGACGGCAGCGCGGGCTTCCGGGCTGACAGTTCCTTCCTGGTCCGTCCGCCCCGGAAGTGAGCTGACCGAGCTCAGCCCAGCCAGGCGACCACCCCGAGGAGCGTCACCGCCGCGGCCGCCGTGGACAGCACGATCGTGTCGCGGGCGAAACCCTCACCGCGGCCGTACCGGCTGGCGAAGACGAAGATGTTCTGCGCGGTCGGCAGGGCCGAGGTCACCACGGCCGCGAGCAGCGCCGGGCCGGTCAGCCCCAGGGCATAGTGCCCGATCCCGTACGCCAGCAGCGGATGAACCAGCGCCTTGAGCACGACCGCGGCCAGTCGATCCGGCGCGTCCGGTCCCGGGCGCAGCGGGCGGCTCCCGCGCAGCGACATACCCAGCGCCAGCAGCGTCATCGGCACGGCAGCCCCGCCCAGCAGCACGAACGGCTGCAGCAACGGTTCCGGCATGTCCCAGCCCGACACGGCCACCGCGATGCCGGCCGCGGACGCGATCATCAGCGGGTTGCGGGCCGGCATCGCCGCCAGCCGGCCCAGCGACGGCCGTTCCTCCCCGGTCGCCACCTCCAGCACGGCCAGCGCCGTCGGGCTGGCCAGCAGCACCTGGAACATCAGCACCGGCGCGATGAACGCCACGTCACCGAGCACGTAGGCGGCGATCGGGATCCCCAGGTTGCCCGCGTTGACGTAGCTGGCGGCGAGCGCGCCGATGGTCAGCTCGGCGACACTGCGCCGCCACAGCAACCGGGCGAGCGTGACGTACAGCGCGGCGACGATGAGGGTGCTGAGCACGAACGCGGCGAGCGCCCCGGTGAAGATCCGGCCGATCGTGGACGTGGCCAGGGTGACGAACAGCAGCGCCGGCGCGGTGACGAAGAACGCGAGCCGGGTCAGCGTGTCCAGCCCGGCCGCCCCGAGCAGCCCGAACCGGCCGATCAGGTAGCCGACGAGGACGAGCGCCCAGACCACGGCGAAGCCGGTGACGACCTCACGCACCCGCAAGCCACCGTTCGATCAGATCCACAACTGCAGGAGTGTGTCACGCCGGTGCCGGAAACTTCAGACCTGCACGTCCCGTCGCGCGAACGCTGCCAGTCCGGCAGCACAGAGCACGGCTGCCAGGATCGCCATGACGGCCGTTCCGGTCCACGACACACCTTCCGCGGGCACCGCCGCCAGGTGCGCGAACGGA
This sequence comes from Actinoplanes sp. NPDC048791, assembly GCF_040650095.1. NCBI lineage: Bacteria > Bacillati > Actinomycetota > Actinomycetes > Micromonosporales > Micromonosporaceae > Actinoplanes > Actinoplanes sp. NPDC048791. The sequence goes on from NZ_JBEZGQ010001182.1 coordinate 1,702, forward strand.
GACAGTGCGCCCACCCAGTCCGGGGCACCGGTGCTGTCGGCGATCACCAGCAGCAGGAAACCCCCGACAGTCGGCACGCCCCCGATCCACCCCACCGCGCGGGGCACCACGCCGAGTGCGACCACGGCTGCGCCCAGGCTCAGCAGCGCGACCGGAAGGACGTTGACCGCCCCGCTCAGGGCCGCGCCGATGCTCAGATCCGCACCGGCGAGCCCGGTGCCGGCCCACGTCGCCAGGCCGGCGACCACCATCAGCAGCACAGCTCCCCCGGCAGCGGCCGTCACCTCGGCACCCCCGGCCCGCCACCGGGTCACCGGGCCGGCCAGCAATAGGGCGAACCGGCGGTCGCGCTCGTCGGCGGCCACGGTGGTGATCCGGGTGGTGAGGAAGCCGCCGACCGGCATGGCGAGCAGGGCGAACAGCGTGGCTGCGTACCCTTCGACGCTGCCCAGGCCGCCGAATCCGGCCTGCGCGGCGAGGTCGGCGAATGCGGGGTTGTCGGTCAGGAACCCGGTCAGCGACACGGCCACCAGACCGACGATCAGGAAGTAGGCCCCGATCCCGGCCGCCCAGCCGGCGACCGGAGCCAGCGTGCGCCGCACCGCGAACCCCTGCACCGAGCCGAGCAGAGCCATTCGAGGTGCCCGGCCCGTCGCCGGCGACAGCCAC
>NZ_JBEZGQ010001183.1:0-2368 GCF_040650095.1 Actinoplanes sp. NPDC048791
CGCCACGCGACGCGCACCCCGCGGCCACCACGCCGCGGAACGCGGAACCGGCACGGGACGCCGAACGCGAACTCGCGGCGGCACCGGACGCGCAACCCACACCGGCCCCGACCCCGAGACCGGTGCCAGCACCGGTCGTGCCCCGGCAACGGGTGCCCGAGCCCGAGACGTTCACCGAGGCCGAGAACAAGGCCGCCGCCGCGCCCGTCACCGAGAACAAGGCCTCGGCCGCGCCGATCACGGAAGCCGAGCCCGTCACCAAGCCCGGGCCGATCACGGAAGCCGAGCCCGGGCCGATCACGGAAGCCGAGCCCGTGCCGGTCACGGAAGCCGAGCCCGTCACCGAGGCCGAGCCGAAGGCCGCTCCCCCACGCGGCACTGCGCCGGTACCCGGTCCGAAAACACCTGCCCCGCGCCGAAAGTCTCTGCTCGCCGCAGGAGTCGCCGCCGTGGTGCTGGCCGGCGCGGGCACCACCTGGTGGGCCCTGCGCGACGACAGCGACGGGACTCCCCGAACAGCCCCGACCGCCGCACCGACGGCATCCGCCCAGGCCACGACCGGTCCAGGCTCGACCGGCCAGGGCACATCGTCGACGGACCCTGCCGGCGTACCGGCCGGATCTGCCCCCGCCCCGAGCGGGACCCCGGCCACCAGCGCGCCCACCGGCCGGGCCGGGGACCCGGTGGCCCGCCCGCCGCTGCCCGACGGCTGGCGTGACTACCGGGACCCCACCGGTTTCCGGGTCTACGTTCCCGAGGGCTGGTCCAAGTCGAAGCGGGGCTCGATGGTCTACTTCCGCGACGGCAAAGGCCATGTGCTCGGCATCGACCAGACGAAAAAGCCGCAGCCCGACCCGAAGGCCGACTGGCAGGGCAAGGCCGAGTATCGGGTCGCCGCCGGTGACTTCCCGGGCTACAAGGAGATCAAGATCGTCTCGGTGAAGTACTGGCAGAAGGCTGCCGACTGGGAGTTCACCTTCAACGGCAGCAACCGCCGCCACGTCAACAACCGCGGCTTCATCACCTCGAAGAAGCAGGCGTACGGCATCTGGTGGGAGACCAGCGACTCCCGCTGGAAAGCCGACCGCGACGACCTGCAACTGATCTTCGACAGCTTCCGCCCGAAGACCTAGACCCCAGCGGCGTCCAGCCGGCGCAGCTGGTCCTCGCCGAGCTTCACGTCCAGGGCCGGCAGCGCCGCCTCGAACTGCTCCGGCGTCCGCGGCCCGACCAGCGGAATCGTCCGCGGCGAGGGCTGCTGCATCAGCCACGCCAGGACGAGCTGGTTCGGCGTGACGCCCACCTCGGCGGCCACCTCGGTCAGCACGGCGAGCCGCGCGTCGGTGTCCGGCCCGGCGTACGCCTCCATGGCCCAGTGCCCGGCCCGCTTGGCCGGGTCGTCGTAGATCCCCTTGAGGATCGGCGAGTACGCCACCAGCGTCAGGTCCTCGTGCGCCTCGAGGTAGTCCAGCTGCTCGGCCCCGACGATGGACACGCTGTCGTGGCCGGGACGGGGCCGCAGGTACGAGTGCTGCTGTTGCAGGGCCACCGGGGCCGGCCAGCCGTACCGGTCGCACAGTTGCCGGATCCGCTCCAGCCGCCAGGTCCGCACGTTCGACCAGCCCAGGTACCGGATCTTCCCGGCCTGCACCAGCCCGGCCAGCGCCTCCAGGGTCTCCTCGAGCGGGGTGGCCCGGTCGTCGACGTGCACGTAGTAGAGGTCGACGTGGTCGGTGCCGAGCCGCCGCAGGCTGCCGTCGAGGGCGTGCCGCAGCGTGTCACCGCCCGCGCCGGCGAACGTGCGCCGGGCCAGGTCCCAGTTCGCCGTGCCGTCGGCGTCCCACAGTTGCGGCGAATACTCCGGCAGCGCGCTGCCCTTGGTCGCCAGGAACACCTGGTCTCGCCGCCCACCCTGGCGCAGCCAGCGGCCGAGCAGTTCCTCACTCTCCCCGCCCCGGCTGTCCCGCCTCGCCCACCACTCGTAGCAGTCGGCGGTGTCGATGAACGACCCGCCGACCTCGAGGTAGCGGTCCAGGATGTGCACCGAGTCCTGCTCGTTCGTGGCGTTGCCCATCTGCATGGCACCGAGCGCGAGCCGACTGACCTGCTGCCCGGTGGTGCCCAGTTCGATCGTCTGCATACCGAGGACGCTAGGACCTGGAGCGCGCTCCAGGTCAACACCGCAGTGCGGATCCGGTACGGATCAGCAGGTCAGCAGGCCGGCCCGGTCCTTGGCCAGCAGCACGTGGCGGGCCGCGTCGGTCAGCCGGGTCGCGAAGGCCGGTGACGTGCGGGCCTCCGCGATCAGCGACGCCGACATCGGTGCCGCGTCCTGCGGCCGGATCGTCAGCGCCAGGTCGCCGCCCGC
>NZ_JBEZGQ010001184.1:0-2365 GCF_040650095.1 Actinoplanes sp. NPDC048791
CTGGGCCGACCGCGCGGCGTACCTGGAGGTGGCGGCGGGGCTGGCCGGGCTGGTCGTCGACTCGGCCGTCGGGGCGCCGCGCGCGGGCCCCGGGTGGCCCGCGGCGCCGGTCGTCACCGCGCTGGGCGGTGCGCTCGCGCTGGTCGTGGCCGTGCTCCTCGTGCTGGCGGTACGGCGGCTCGCCACCACCCCGAACGAGCGGATCCTGGAGGCGTCCAAGACGGCCGGCACGCTCTTCGACTCGGCGTACGGGATGGAACCGTCGTTCGTGACCGAGATGGTCGAGCGACGCTACTGGGCTCACCGCAAGCTGAAATCCCGGCGCCTGTGGCCGCGGGTGCCCATCCTGGTCGCTCAGGACCTTCTGCTGCTGCGCCGCCGTCCCGCCGGGTGCTGTGGGTGGCCGGGGCGGTCACGCTGCCGGCCCTGCTGACCCACCTGCCGGCCTGGATCCTCGGCGTCGCCGTGCTGGTCGGCGGCCTGATCGCCGGGGGCGTGACGGCCGGGACGATCCGCACCGACGCCGGCAACCCGGTCATGCTGCGCCTGCTCGGCCTCAGCTCGCGGCGGGCGATCGGCCAGCGGCTCTGGGTGCCCGGGGTGCTCTCCGGGCTCTGGTACGCCGCCGCGCTGAGTCTGCTGTGGGCGCTCGGTGACCTGCCGGCCGGACCGTGGTGGGCGCTGGGCCTGACGCTGGGCCCGGTCGGCGCGGCGGCGACGATGCGCAAGGCCCGGGTGGGCTTCGTCGACAACGGACTGATGCCGCTGGACACCCCGATGGGCTCGGTGTCGACCGGGCCCGTGCTCAACGCCGTCGCCGGGCTGGACGTGCTGCTGCTGGGCCTGCCCACGGTCGTGCAGATCGCCCAGGGCGGCCCGCTGAGCTGGACCGGCGTGGTCGTGCAGGCCGCGGTCGCCGGGATCGGCATGCGGGCCTACCTGAACGCGACGACCGAGACCGACCGGGTCGAGCTCAGCGGCCGCTAGAACAGGGTGAGCTCGTTGCGCTCCATGCCGCGCAGCTTGTCGTAGTCGACCACCACGCAGCGGATGCCACGATCGGTGGCGAGCACCCGGGCCTGCGGCTTGATCTCCTGCGCGGCGAAGACACCCTGGACCGGCGCGAGCAGCGGGTCCCGGTTCATCAGCTCGAGATAGCGGGTGAGCTGCTCCACGCCGTCGATGTCGCCGCGCCGCTTGATCTCCACGGCCACCGCGCCCCCGGCGGCGTCGCGGCAGAGCAGGTCGACCGGGCCGATCGCCGTCATGTACTCGCGGCGGACCAGGGTCCAGCCCTCACCGAAGGTCGCCGGATGGGCCGCGAGCAGCTCCTGCAGGTGCGCCTCGACGCCGTCCTTGACCAGGCCGGGATCGACGCCCAGCTCGTACGAGGTGTCCTGGAAGATCTCCTCGAGGGTGATCCGCAGCTCCTCGCCGGCCTTGTTGACGACCTTCCACACGCCCGGGGCCTCCTGCAGCTTGCAGGGCGGGCTCATCCAGTTGAGCGGCTTGTAGGCACGGTCGTCGGCGTGGATGGACACCGAGCCGTCGGCCTTGACCATCAGGAGCCGGGTCGCCAACGGCAGGTGGGCGGAGAGACGGCCGACATAGTCCACGGAGCATTTCGCAATGACCAGGCGCACCCGACGAGGGTAGCCTCCGTGCCCTGCCGGGCGAGCGCGGCGGTGCCATGCTGATGGTGTGCTCGAAGCGCTCACCGGTACCGGCCTGGCGGCATCCGCCGGGCTGAATGCGTACATCCCCCTGCTCACCATGGGTCTGCTGGCCCGCTACACCGACGCCATCAACCTGCCCAGCGGCTGGCAGTGGCTCTCCAACGGCTGGGTCGTCGCCATCCTCGCCCTGCTGCTGGCGGTCGAGGTGGTCGCCGACAAGATCCCCGTGGTGGACCACGTCAACGACATCGTGCAGACCGTGGTCCGGCCGACCGCGGGCGGGCTGGCGTTCGGGGCCGGGTCTTCGTCCGAGACGGTCACCGTGTCGGACCCGGGCGCGTTCTTCGGTTCCCACCAGTGGGTGCCGGTGGCCGCCGGGGTCGTGATCGCGTTCTGCGTGCACGGCGTGAAGGCCGCCTCCCGGCCGGTGGTGAACGCCACCACGGCCGGCGTCGGCGCGCCCGTGGCCAGCACCGCCGAGGATTTCGGCAGCGTCGTGCTGTCCCTGCTGGCGATCCTGTTGCCGGTGCTGGTCCTGCTCGGACTCGCGCTGCTGGTGCTCGGCGGCTGGTGGGTGATCAGGCGGCGCCGGCGGCGCAAGCGGGAACAGCGCCCGGTTGAGGGTGTCGGGACCGGGCGTCTGTTTGGTTGACTGCTGCGGTGGCCGCGATCGCCGTACCAGCCTTCGC
>NZ_JBEZGQ010001185.1:0-2363 GCF_040650095.1 Actinoplanes sp. NPDC048791
GTGATCAGCCCGGGCCGGCCCGCATGACCGACCGGCCCGACGATCCGGCCCGCGCCGGACGCGTCGTCGACTACCTCGAGGAACGCAACCGCCCCAAGCGCGGGCGGCCCGGTCACGACCTCGGCGCGGTGCTGGCGGCGGCCGTCCGGCTGTTCAACGAGCGCGGGTACGAGGCCACCAGCATGGACGACGTGGCCAAGCGGCTGGGCATCACCAAGTCCAGCCTCTACCACCACGTCACCGGCAAGCAGGAGCTGCTGCGGATCGCCGTCGACCAGGCCCTGGACGGATTACACGAGGCGATGGACGAGGTGGAAGGGCTCGACGCGCCCGCCCTCGACCGGCTCGAGTCCCTCATCCGGCGCAGCGTGCTCGTCCTCGCGGAGCGCCTGGAATACGTGACGTTGCTGCTGCGCGTACGCGGGAACACGGCGGTGGAGCAGCAGGCCCTGCTGCGCCGCCGGATCTTCGACGCCAAGGTCACCGAGCTGGTCAAGCAGGCCCAGGCCGAGGGGGCCATCCGCCCGGACGTGGACGCCGCCACCGCCGCCCGGCTGCTCTTCGGCATGGTCAACTCATTGATCGAGTGGTACAGCCCGCGCCGCGGCGGCGCGGCGGAGCTGGCCGAAACCGTCACCACCATCGCCTTCGACGGCCTGCGCACGAGGCAGTGAGGTTCACAGAGGAGACGACATGCAGGACCGTACCCCCCGCCCCGAGGATCTCGACCCGATCGAGCGAGCGTCCGTCGACGAGCTGCGGGCGCTGCAGCTCCGGCGCCTGCAGTGGTCGCTGCGCCACGCGTACGACAACGTGCCGCAGTACCGCAAGATGTTCGACGAGATCCAGGTCCACCCCGACGACCTGCGCGAACTGACGGACCTGGCGAAGTTCCCGTTCACCGACAAGGCGGTGCTGCGCGCGAACTACCCGTTCGACATGTTCGCCGTCCCGCGCGAGCAGATCTCCCGGCTGCACGCCTCGTCGGGCACGACCGGGCGGCCCACCGTCGTCGGCTACACCCGGCAGGACATCCGCACCTGGGCCGAGCTGATGGCCCGGTCGATCCGGGCCTCCGGCGGCCGGCGCGGCGACCGGGTCCACGTCGCCTACGGGTACGGCCTGTTCACCGGCGGGCTGGGCGCCCACTACGGCGCCGAGGAGCTGGGCTGCACGGTCATCCCGATGTCCGGCGGCATGACCGAGCGCCAGGTGATGCTGATCAACGATTTCAAGCCGGACGTCATCATGGTCACCCCGAGCTACATGCTGGCCATCGTGGACGAGATGCGCCGGCAGGGCATCGACCCGCGGAGCACGTCGCTGGCCGTCGGCATCTTCGGCGCCGAGCCGTGGACGCAGGACCTGCGGCGCGAGATCGAGGAGCAGCTCGACATCCACGCGCTGGACATCTACGGACTGTCCGAGGTGATGGGCCCCGGCGTGGCGACCGAGTGCGTCGAGACCAAGGACGGCCTGCACGTCTGGGAGGACCACTTCTATCCCGAGATCATCGATCCGCAGACCGGCGAGGTGCTGCCGGACGGCGAGCAGGGCGAGCTGGTCTTCACCTCACTGAGCAAGGAGGCGATGCCGGTCGTGCGCTACCGCACCCGGGACCTCACCCGGCTGCTGCCGGGCACGGCCCGGCCGATGCGCCGCATCGAGAAGATCACCGGCCGTACGGACGACATGATCATCCTGCGCGGGGTGAACCTCTTCCCGACCCAGATCGAGGAGCTGATCCTGCGCACGCCCGAGCTGGCCCCGCACTTCCAGTGCCTGCTCAGCCGGGACGGGCGCCTCGACACGATGACGGTGAAGGTGGAGCGCCGGCCCGGTGTCGAGCCGGTCGCGGCCGAGCTCGCGGGCCGGCAGCTGGCCACCCTGGTCAAGAACACGATCGGCGTGAGCGTGGCGGTGGCCGTGATCGAGCCGGACGGCGTGGAGCGCTCGGTGGGCAAGATGCGCCGCATCGTCGATCAGCGGCCCAGGGACTGATCCTCCGGCCGGGGCGGTGGCCCGGTGCTGCCCCGGACCACCAGCCGGGGGTTCAGGACGACCTCGAGCCGCTGCTTGCGGCCCTCGTCGAGGCGCTGGACCGCGGCGAGCACCGCGTGCCGAGCCTGGGCGGCGGCGTCCTGGTTGACGGTGGTCAGGTCGATGTGGACGAGATGCGCGAGCGTGCTGTCGTCGTACCCCACGATGGAGACGTGCCCGGGCACCTCGATGCCGGCGCGGACGAACGCGTCCATGACCCCGACGGCGCAGCGGTCGTTGGAGGCCAGGGGTGCCGTACGTCGGCAACGGGGTCTTCGCCGGCGCCGCGGGCATGGACAAGATCGTCACGAAGAAGCTGCTCG
>NZ_JBEZGQ010001186.1:0-2352 GCF_040650095.1 Actinoplanes sp. NPDC048791
CGGGCTCGTCACGTCCGGGGCTCCGCGACCCGCCGGATGCTCACCCGGGACGGCCCGGCCGGCTCCTCGGCGGCGCCCACGTGGTGCGCCATCGGGGCGTCGTCGCCGACAGTGATGCGCATGCCCTCGGTCGCCGGTGGTCCGGCCGGGAAGCGGCGGCCGGCGTCGACCGGCGCGCAGACCACGACGTCCAGCGACGGCTTCAGCTCGCCGCCGAGCGCGGTCCACACGTCGGCGAAGGCCCGGTCCTCCGGCGGCGGCAGCGCGATCGTCATCGGTACGGGCAGCCCGAGCGCGGCGAGCGACCCGGTCAGCAGGTCCGCCGGCATGGCCTCGTTGGCCAGGATGTTCAGCAACAGCTCGGACAGCAGCCGGTGCTCGTCCTCGGGCCGCTGGGTCCACGCGGTGATCAGGTAGGACAGCTTGATGTGCCGGGGCGGTACGTGCCGGGCCGCCACGGTGCCGTCACTGGCGTACTCGTTGAGCAGGCCACGCTGCCGCCGGCGCAGGTCCTCGCGGATGTCGTACAGGTAGAGGTTGACCGTCGGCGCGTTGCGCCGCGCCGCCCAGTCCTTGGTCGGCGCCTCGAAAGCGATCTCCACGTCGGTGCCGTGCAGCGCCTGTTCCTTGACCAGGCGCCGCAGCGCCTCGTCGACCTCGTGAATCACCGCGGACGCCCGTCAGATCAGGCCGTTGCGCAACGCGTACGCCACGGCGTGCGACCGGTTGCGCAGCTGCAGCCGGCTGGTCACCTCGTGCAGCACGTTCTTGATCGTGCGCTCCGAGTAGGACAGCGAGACGGCGATCTCCGAGGTGTCCAGCCCCTCGGCGACCAGCTTGAGGACTTTCACCTCGCGGTCCGACAGGCCGGAGAAGGTCAGCCCGCGCGGGCCGAGCACCTGCTGCTGGAGCTTGCCGACCTGGGCGAGCAGCCGCCCGAGCAGGTCCGGCGGCACCGAGCCCTCACCGGCCGCCGCCGACCGGATCACCGTCACCAGCCGGTCGGCGGTCGCGTCGGCCCGGCGGACGAACCCGGCCACGCCGACCTCCATGAGCGCCACCAGGTCGGCGTCGTCGATCTGGCCCGCCACCACGATCAGCCGGTTGATGCCGGCGCAGCGCATCGTGCGCAGGGCCCGCATCGACTCGTCGGCGATCGTGTCGGTGACCACCACGCCGACCTCGGCCCGGTCGCGTTCGCCGTCGTCGAGCACGAGCACCTCGGGCCGCGGCCGCAGCTGGCTGGCCAGCCCGGCCCGGCAGATCGGGTCGCCGGCATCCAGGTAGACCGGTATCCGTGTCATCTCCGCCTCCAGGATCGACGCCGCTGCGGGACAGCCGGACCAGGATGCCGGGCGCGACTCCGCGTGCAGTAAACGTGCACTCAACGTCAGCGAGGGCTGCCCGAAAGGCCGGAACGGCGGTGCCTGATCGGCCGACCCCGCGGGCCGCGAGCCCGGCCGCGGGTTTACAACCCACCGCCTGGTGACAGACAGTTTTCCCGACGGCATCACTGAGGGAGGCCGGCGTGACACAGAGCGCAGCGGTCGCGCGCTCGCTGGCCGATCTCGGCGAGGTGCGCCGGATGGCCGAGCAGGCGCACCGCGGCGACCTGGTGGCCCGGCTGGACCAGCTCAGCGCCCGGCTGACCGGCGCCGACGTGCCGATCGCGGTGGTCGGCGAGTTCAAGCAGGGCAAGAGCACCCTGATCAACGCGCTGCTGCGGACCGACGTGTGCCCGGTCGACGCCGACGTGGTCACCGCGGTGCCGACCATCGTCCGGTACGGGACACCACCCTCGGCCGCGGCGTTCGTGGGCGCCGAGGGCGAGACCCCGTCACGGGTCGCGGTGCCCTTCGACCGGCTGCGGGAGGTCGTCGCCGGCGGCCACAACGGTCAGCCCGTCCGCACTGTGGAGGTCCGCCTCGACCGCCGGCTGCTGCGCGGCGGGATGACCTTCGTCGACACCCCCGGCGTCGGCGGCCTGGACTCGGCGCACGGCAATCTGACCCTGGGCGTGCTGCCGCTGGCCCGGGCGGCGCTGTTCGTCACCGACGCCGCGCAGGAGCTCACCGAGCCGGAGCTCGACTTCCTGCGGCGTACCGTGCAGGGCTGCCCCGCGGTCGTGTGCGTCATGACCAAGACCGACCTGCACCGGCAGTGGCGCCGGATCGCCGACCTCAACCGCGCCCACCTCGCCCGGGCCGGCCTCCCGCTGCGCATCGTCGCGGTCTCGTCGTTCCTGCGGCTGCACGCCGGCCGCAGCGGCGACGACGCCCTGAACGACGAGTCCGGCTTCCCCAATTTGCTGGGGATCCTCGCCCGGGAGGTCCTCGCCGGCGCCGAGAGCGC
>NZ_JBEZGQ010001187.1:0-2349 GCF_040650095.1 Actinoplanes sp. NPDC048791
GGCTGCTGGCGGCCCGGTCCCGGCTCGCCCCGCACGCGGTGCACGCGGTGGTCGACGCGCTGGAGGCCGCGCCGGGGCGGGTGAGCCTGCGGGAGCTGGCGGAGGGCAGCGGGATGAGCCGGCATGTCGTCGAGCGGGTGGTCGACGAGCTGCTGGAGCTGGGGGCGCTGGTCCCGGAGGGCAACGACGCGGTACGGGTCCCGGAAGCGCTGCCGCGGACGACGTTCTCGGCGGTGGCGGCGGCGGGTGATCACCGGCAGGCGGTGCTGACCAGCCGGATCGACGCGGCGCGGCATTATGCGGAGACGGTGCGGTGCCGGCGGGCCGAGCTGCTGGGGTATTTCGGCGAGCATTACGAGCCGCCGTGCGGGTCGTGCGACAACGACGCGGCGGGGGCTGAGCCGGGGCCTTCGCCTTCGCCTTCGTCTTCGCGGCAGGCTGTGCCGGGCGGGGTGGGGGTGCACCATCGGCTGTGGGGTGCGGGCACGTTGCTGACGCGCGACGAGCACGAGCTGACGGTGGTGTTCGACTCGGTGGGCTACCGGCACCTGACCCCGGCGGCTCTGGACAACGGACTGCTCACCCTCGACTGACCCTCGATCCACTTGGGCGCCGCGACGCCGTGGTGGCTCTAGACTCTGCGGCCATGGGACTCCTCACTTTCACCCTCAACGTCACCCTGGACGGTTGTGTCGACCACCAGGAGGGGATCGCCGACGATGAGACGCATGCCCTCTTCACCCGTCTCATGGACGAGAGCGGCGCAATGCTGTGGGGTCGCGTCACCTACGAGATGATGGAGGGCCACTGGCCGGCCGTCGCCCGCGGTGACGTGGAGGCGCCGCCGGCCACGCGCGAGTGGGCGGCCAAGCTGGAGGCCAAACCCAAGTACGTGGTGTCGTCGACGCGCAAGGACTTCCCGTGGACCAACAGCCACCACATCGCCGGCGATCTGCGTGCGGAAGTGCAGAAGCTCAAGGACGCGAATCCGGCCGGGGTCCTTCTCTGCAGCGGCAACCTGGCGACAGAGCTCGACCGGCTGGACCTGATCGACGAGTACAGGCTGCTCGTCCATCCCCGGATCGCCGGCCACGGCCCGACGCTGTACCAGGGCGGGCTGCCCGGCACGCGCGAGCTCGAGCTGGTCTCGGCGCAGCCGCTCCGCAACGGCGCGGTGGCCATGCACTACCGCCGCGCGCGCTGAATCACAGGTATCAGCCGAGCAGAGACGGGATGGCCGAGGCGAAGGTGTTGTCCGGGTCGTAGTGGCGTTTCGCGGCCAGCAGCCGGCTCAGGTTGGCGCCGTACGAGTCGCGGGAGCGGTCCTCGTCGTCCGGGCCCAGCAGGTTCGGGTAGCCGCCCGGCAGGGACAGCTCGTCCAGCGACGTCGCCACCGCGTCGGCCCAGGCGCGGTGCGGCTCGACCGGCTGCCCGGGCGGCCAGGCGGCGATCACCTCCAGCACCGTGTGCGGCGAGCGCTGGGCGAAGGCCGTCGCTGACGGGTCCACTCTCGACGCGGCGCCGTGGAAGCGGTTCAGGATCAGGGCCGAGAACGGGGAGCTGATCTCGTCCGCGGCGGTGACGAGGGCGTCCACCGCCGGGGCCGGCACGTCGGGCAGCCAGCGGGAACGCAGCAGGTAGTGGTTGCCGTCGACCATGCTGCGGTCGAACATGCGCAGCGCCGCCTCGTACGGCATCGGGCCGATCTGGTCCACGATCGGATGACCCAGGGCGCGCAGCCGGGCGATCGCCTGCTCGCCCGCCGCGAGGTCGCCGCACCAGAACGGGCACAGGAACGCCAGCGGACGACCCTCGGGACCGGGCAGGAAGCCGGTCATGACGCTCAGCTCGTCCGGGGCGCCGGCCATGATCTCGGCGTGGCCGGACAGCACCGCCGCCGCCTGGTCGAACGGGAACATCAGCATGCCGGTGAGGATCGACGGCACCTCGTGCAGCCGGTAGCGCAGCTCCGTGACGACACCGAAGTTGCCGCCTCCGCCGCGCAGGGCCCACCACAGTTCGGTGTCGTCGTCCGGGCCGGCCACGACCGTCGTGCCGTCGGCCAGCACCACCGTCGCGCCCAGCAGGTTGTCCAGGGCCAGGCCGTACCGGCCGATCAGGGGGCCGTAGCCGCCGACGGTGGTCAGGCCGGCCAGGCCCACCGCGCGGACCACGCCGGTCGCGGTGGCCAGCCCGTACGGGGTGGTCGCGGCCAGCAGGTCAGCGGTGATGGCGCCGCCCTGGACCGTGGCGGTGCGGGCCGGCGCGTCGACGATGACGTCACGCATGCCGGTGAGGTCGATGACCAGGCCGCCGTCGCGCAGGGCCCGCCCCGCCCAGTCGTGTCCG
>NZ_JBEZGQ010001188.1:0-2347 GCF_040650095.1 Actinoplanes sp. NPDC048791
GACCGGCCTCAGGCGTTCACCGAGGCGGGACGGCGACGCGGGTCCGGCAGCAGAACCACTCGGCGCTGGGCCACCCGGGCCCGGGCGACGGTCAGCCGGCGGCGGCTCTCCTCGCGCCACAGCCACCGCACGTCGAGGCCGAAGGACCAGGTCAGCGAGGCCAGCGCGGCGGCCAGCACGACGAACGCGACGGCCTCGGGCAGCAGGCTCGCGGTGGCGACCACCAGCGCCACGCCCTGCACCGCCGCGACGACCTTGCGGGAGAACCTCGGCAGCAGCGGGGCGTTGAGCCACGGCCATGCCCACGAGGCGGCGACGAAGACGTACCGGAAGGCGCCCATCGCGATCGTCCACCAGCCGAAGGTGCCGGCCACCGCGATGCTCAGCACCAGGACCAGGAACGAGTCGACCTCCATGTCGAAGCGGGCACCCAGCTTCGTGGTGGAGTTGGTGCGCCGGGCGACCTGGCCGTCCACGCCGTCCAGAGCCAGCGCCACCCCGATCAGGGTGACCAGCACCGGCAACGGCACCGGCGCCGTGAAGGAGGTCACCACCAGGGCGGTCACGCCGCCGACCAGCGTCGCGCGGCCCAGGGTCACGGCGTTCGCGGGGCCGAGGGCGCGCATCCCGCTGCGGCGCAGGCCCGCGCCGAGGACCACGGCCAGGACCACGGCGTACGCCGTACCGGCGAGCCAGCCGGCCGGGCTGACCCCCACGGTGGCGGCGAGGGCCGTCACCAGGATCAGATGGGCGGCCAGGCCGACGATCGGTCCCCGGCTCTCGCGAGCCGTCATCGTGGCGATACTGATAGTCACCGTGCCTCCGGGTGGGCAAGATCCGTTGCCGCGTATGGTTGCCGCTGTCGTCACTGAACACGCTTGATCCGCGCGTTCGGTTCAGCGCTCGGAGGAGAATTACCGATGACGGGTCAGGCCCGCGCCTTCTGGCTCGCCGCGCCCGGCCGGGGGGAGATCCGGCCGGTGAGCGTCGGCCACCCCGGCCCCGGCGAGGTGCTCGTCCGCACTCTGCACTCCGGCGTGAGCCGCGGCACCGAGACCCTGGTGTTCCGCGGCGGCGTGCCGGAGAGCCAGCACGCGGCGATGCGCGCGCCCTTCCAGGAGGGCGATTTTCCGGCCCCGGTGAAGTACGGCTACCTCAACGTCGGCGTCGTCGAGCAGGGCCCGCCGGAGCTGCTGGGCCGCACGGTGTTCGCGCTGTACCCGCACCAGACCCACTACGTGGTGCCGGCCGACGCGGTGACCGTGGTGCCCGAGGGCGTGCCGGCGAGCCGCGCCGTGCTGGCCGGCACCGTCGAGACCGCCGTCAACGCGCTCTGGGACGCCGCGCCGCTGGTCGGTGACCGGATCGCCGTGGTCGGCGCGGGCATGGTCGGCGCGTGCGTCGCCGCTGTGCTGGCCCGCTTCCCCGGCGCCAAGGTGCAGCTGGTCGACGCGAACCCGGAACGCGCCACGCTGGCCGCCGCCCTCGGGGTCGGTTTCGCCCTGCCCGCCGACGCCACCGGCGACTGTGACCTGGTCGTCCACGCCAGCGCCACCTCGGCCGGGCTGACCCGGGCGCTGGAGCTGCTGGCCGCGGAGGCTACGGTCATCGAGCTCAGCTGGTACGGCGACCGCGAGGTCAGCGTCCCGCTCGGTGAGTTCTTCCACTCCCGCCGCCTGGTGGTCAAGAGCAGTCAGGTGGGCGGGATCGCCCCGGCCCGGCGCGGGCGCCGCAGTTACGCCGACCGGCTGGCGATCGCCCTGGACCTGCTGACCGACCCGATCTTCGACGCCCTGCTCACCGGGGAGTCGGCGTTCGCCGAGCTGCCGGCGGTCATGCCGCGACTGACCAGCGGGGAGCTGCCCGCACTGTGCCACCTGATCAGCTACCCGACAGGAGAGTGAATGTTCAGCGTCACCGTCCGTGACCACATCATGATCGCCCACAGCTTCTCGGGGGAGGTCTTCGGACCGGCCCAGAAGCTGCACGGCGCGACCTTCGTGGTCGACGCCACGTTCAAGCGTCCCGAGCTGGACGCGGACAACATCGTCGTGGACATCGGCCGGGCGAGCGAGGAGCTGCACGCCATCTGCGGTGCGCTCAGCTACCGCAACCTCGACGACGAGGCGGAGTTCGCCGGCGTCAACACGTCGACGGAGTTCCTGGCCAAGGTCATCGCGGACCGGCTGGCCGGCAAGGCGGAGTCCGGCGAGCTCGGGGTGGGGGCGCGCGGGCTGACCGGCATCGCGGTCACCCTGTCGTTGAGCAGCTTGAACTTGTCCAGGTCGGCCATCACGAACGCGAACCGGCCGCCGTCGCGCAGCCGTTCGCGGACCGCGCCCTCGAA
>NZ_JBEZGQ010001189.1:0-2346 GCF_040650095.1 Actinoplanes sp. NPDC048791
GTCAGCCCCAGCACCCTCCGCTCCTGGGCCGCCATCTTCGCCACCACCCGGCCGGCCAGTGCCGCGACGGCGGCCTCGGCCCGCCCGGGTGTGCCGTCCAGCCCGGGGTACGCCCGCCGCCACGTCAGCAGCCGCTCGCCGGTGAGATCGACGGCGATCGCCACCAGATGGTCGGCGGCCACCTCGATGCCGATGGCCGCGTACGGCCGGCTCTGCAGGGTCAGCATCGACGCGGGCCGGCCGATCCTGTTCTCGGTCAGGCCGGTCTCGCGCAGCAGGTGCCGTTCCAGCAGGTCGGTGACCAGGCTGGAGACGGTCGCCTTGTTGAGGCCCGTGGACGCGGCGATGTCCGCCCGCGAACAGGGCGCATGGGTCCGGACGAACCGCAGCACGACTGCCAGGTTCGTCGTTCTCACGTCGGACAGGTCCGCCGGCCGCGTCATGCCGTGCGTACTGATCACGTCTGTCCTGCCTCTCGCCGCCGGCCTTCCCCGGCCGGCCCGTTCATCATGCCGCACCGCCCCGGCCCCGGGCGCGGGCAGCTCTTGTGGGTCCATCGACGGTCGGCTAATTTGTTTGGCTACAAGCTAAACAAACTCTAGCGGGAGGCCGTCGCTCCCGTCGACCGTTTATCGAGGAGCACGTCGTGACACCACCCACGGGTCCCTCCGCCGACCGCCGGGGCTTTCTGAGCCTGCTCGGCCTCGGCGCCGTCGCCGTCGCGAGCGGGGGCACGCTGGCCGGCTGCGGCGACAAAGCCACCCGCGGTGGCGCCACGCAGAACCTGGACAAGCTGTCCGCCCTGATCCCGGAGCAGAAGGCGTTCCCCGGGATGCCCCAGCCCGACATCAAGGGCACCCGGCCGGTCCCGGACGGCTACACCAGGTACCCGGCCGAGCTGGTCGACGCCATCGCCGAGAAGCCCGGCACCGGGGGACCGGCGATCCGGGCGATGGTCCCGGTGTGGGGGCCCGCACCGCCGTCGGGCAAGAGCAACTCCTACCTGACCGCGATCAACGCCGAGCTCGGCGCGACCGTCGACTTCAGCGCGCAGGACGGCCTGGCCTACGCCGACAAGCTCGGCGCGATCCTGGGCGCCCGGGACGTGCCCGACCTGCTCTGCGTACCGAACTGGGAGGTCGAGAAGCTGGCCCGGTTCAGTGACGCGGTCGGCGCGCTCTTCGAGGACCTCACGCCGTACCTGCAGGGCAGCGCGGTGCAGGCCTATCCCATGCTGGCCACGTTCCCGGCCGGGGCCTGGCGCGAGTCGTGCTGGAACGGGCGGCTGATGGCCGTGCCCAACCCGACCGACGGCCCGTTCCCCTGGGCCCTGTTCCAGCGCAAGGACCTGCTGGACAAGGCCGGGGTGACCGCGCCGAAGAGCATCGACGACCTGTTCGCCGTCGGCAAGGAGGTGACCAACCCGGGCAAGGGTGTGTGGGCGTACTCCGACATCTTCGCCATGGTGCAGATGTTCCACAAAGCCCCGGGCACCGAGGAGGGCTGGCGGCTCAAGGCCGACGGCACGCCCGAGTTCAAGTACGAGACGGCCGAGTTCCGGCAGGCCGTCGAGGTCATGGCCCGGCTCTACAAGGCTGGCTACGTGCACCCCGACATCGTGGCCAGCAAGGGCGCCGACGCCAAGCAGTTGCTGCAGAGCGGCAAGATCCTGTTCCACCAGGACGGCCCGGGCATGTGGCAGCCGATGCAAGCCGAGCAGCAGAAGATCACGCCGGGCTTCAACATCCAGCCGGTCCCGCTCTTCTCGGCCACCGGCGGCGACCCGCTGGCCTGGGGTGACGACGAGCCCATCTCGTACCTGTTCATCAAGAAGGGCCTCGGCAAGGCGCGGGTCGAGGAGCTGCTGCGCATCATCAACTGGTGCTCCGCCCCGTTCGGCACCAAGGAGTTCGACCTGCGCGAGTTCGGCGTCGACGGCAAGCACAGCACCCGCGACGCGGCCGGCCCGGTCAAGACCGAGCTGGGCTTCAAGGAGATCCAGAACCAGTACTTCTTCATCAGCGGCCGCAGCCCGGTGCTGCCGCCGTACCCGCAGACCCCGCAGTTCGTGCCGCAGGTGCTGGCCTACTCCAACGAGACGGTCAAGTACCTGGAGAAGGACCCGTGGGACGGCCTCAAGTTCGAGTTCCCGGCCAAGTTCAAGGCGGCCAACGTGCCCACCCAGGACAAGATCACCGACATGCTCCGGGGCCGGCGCCCGCTGACCGACCTCGACGCGGTGGTCAAGGAATGGCGCGCGGCCGGCGGCGACGAGGCTCGTCAGATGCTCGCCACGGCGCTGGCCGACGCCGGTAAATGAGCGCCGATCAGGCCAGCCGGCCGGCT
>NZ_JBEZGQ010001190.1:0-2345 GCF_040650095.1 Actinoplanes sp. NPDC048791
ACGGTCGCGGATGAAATCAGCGCCGTTGTCCGGGCCCAGCTCGGCGCGGAGTTTGCAGATCCAGGCGTCCAGCTCCGCCGGCGTGGTGCGGGGACTGCAGTGCGGCCGCCGCGACCGCGGCTGCCACCGGCCTTCAGCGCGGATCCGTTCCCGATGCCGATACACAGTCCGTTGCGACACGCCATGCTCTCGGGCGAACGCGGCCACGTTCAGCCGGACCCCGGCAGCCAGTTGGGCATCCAGCAGATTCAAGACATGCCGCCGTAAAGCCATGCCGTCCAGCCCACACCGGCACGCTCAAGATCCCTACCAGGTGACACATGTATCGGGACTTCAACACTGACAGATCTCATGGGACTCAAGAGCTGTCCTGGCAGCCACCAATTACCAAGATCGGAAGGGCGGGAGCGGGGCGAGAACAAGGGGCAGCGGAGCGTGACGAAGCGCAAGCAGAGCGAGTGCGGGGTGAGGGCAGAGCCGGCAGGGCGGTATGGAGCCCGGGGGAAAGCGTGGCAAGGGCGGAAGCAGAGCTAGGGCGAGTCGAGGGCGGAGCGGGACGGGCGAGGGTGGAGCGGGGCGGGCCAAAGCGGAGCGGGGCGGGCGAAGGCGGGGGAGTAGCGGGCGAGGGGCGGGAGGGAGCGGGTCAGGCGGCGAGGGTCGCGTAGCGGCCGCCGACCGAGACCAGACTGTCGTGGTCGCCGGACTCCAGAACCCGCCCATGGTCCACAACCACGATCTGATCAGCATCACGCACAGTCGACAACCGGTGCGCGATCGTCACCGTCGTCCGGCCACGAGCCAGCTCGTCAAACGCCCGCTGCACAGCCCGCTCAGTAGACGTATCCAACGCACTCGTAGCCTCATCCAGCACCAAAATCCGAGGGTCACGCAACAACGTCCGCGCGATCGCGATCCGCTGCTTCTCGCCACCGGAGAACCGGTGCCCCCGCGAGCCCACAACGGTGTCGTACCCGTCAGGCAGCCCAGCGATCAGCTCATGGATCTGCGCCGCCCGAGCGGCCTGCTCGATCTGCTCGTCGGTCGCGTCAGGCCGCGCGTACCGCAGGTTTTCCCGCACGGTCGTGTGCAGCAGATAGGTCTCCTGGCTGACCACGCCGACCACCGAAGCCAGGTCGGCCAGCCGCAGGTCCCGCAGGTCGATGCCGTCGATGGTGATCCGGCCGGCGGCCGGGTCGTAGAGCCGCGCGATCAGCGCGGCAAGCGTGCTCTTCCCGGAACCGGTCTCACCGACCAGGGCCAGCGAGGTTCCGGCCGGCACGTCCAGCGAGACCCCGGCGACCGCGGCGGTCTCACTTCCCGGGTACGCGAATGTGACGTCCTCGAAGCGCAGGTGCCCGCGCACCGTGCGGGGCAGTTCCACCGGCTCGACCGGGTCGTCCACCTCCACCGGCAGGTCCAGGTATTCGAAGATGCGGGCGAACAGAGCCAGCGAGCTGGTCAGCGAGACCCCGACGCCGAGCAGCCCCATCAGCGGCCGGAACAGCCCGGCCTGCAGCGTGGTGAAGGCGACCAGGGTGCCGATGCTGAGCGTGCCGGCCGTGAGCGGCAGCCCGGCGCTGAGGTAGATGACCGCGGGGATCGCGGCGAAGATGATGCTCATCGCGGCCATCCGCCAGCGTCCAGCGAGTTCGGAGCGCAGCTCCAGGTCGATGAGCCGGGTGGAGGAGGCGGTGAAGCGGTCGACCAGCGCCGCGCCGGTGCCCATGGTCTTGCTCAGCTGCACGCCGCTGATCGACAGGCCCTCTTCGACGGTGACGTTGAGGTCGGCGAGTTCGCGCTGGCGTTGCGCGGTGATCTCCTTGCGCATCTTCGCGACCCGGCGGGTCAGGTAGATGGCCGGCGGCAGGACCACCAGGGAGACCAGGGAGAGCTGCCAGGACAGGGCGGCCATGGCGACCGCGGTGGCGACGGCGGTGGTGAGGTTGGAGGCGATGGAGGTCGCGGTGGAGGTGACCACCGACTGCATGCCGCCGATGTCGTTGGTGATGCGGGACTGCACCTCGCCGGTGCGGGTCCGGGTGAAGAACGCCACGGACTGGCGGTGCAGGTGGGTGAAGACGTCCACCCGGAGCCGGTGCATGACCTGCTGACCGACGGTGGTGGAGATCCAGGTCTGGATGACGCCGAGCGCGGAGGTGACGGCGGCGACGGCGACCATGCCGGCGACGAGCCAGGCCAGCAGCGGGAGGTCCTGCTGCGGCAGTGCGCGGTCGATGACCTCGCGCAGCAGGAACGGGGAGGCCATGGCGATCACGGACGAGGCCACGATGATTGCGGTGACGATGGTGAGCTGCATCCGGTGGGCGCTGAAGAGCCGGCCGATG
>NZ_JBEZGQ010001191.1:0-2344 GCF_040650095.1 Actinoplanes sp. NPDC048791
ACGACCACGTCGGCCCCGATCGCCCGCGGCGCACCGGCCGCCACCGAGAAACACGTGCGGGGGGTCAGCCGGACCGGCCGCCAGCTGGCCGCACCCAGGTCACCGACGACGTTGAGGCGGACCGGGCGCGGACCGCCCTCGAACGCCCCGAACGACGGGTGCGAGCCGATCCGCCCCGCGGCCGCCAGGTCCTCCCAGCGGGCCGCGTACCCGTCGATGGCCGCCTGGTCGAAGGCCGGGTACGGGTGCGGCGCCAGCACGTCGTTGGCCAGCACGTTGCCGTGGGCCTGGGTGAGGTCGAGGTCGAGCGGAGGCAGCGCCCGCAACCTGCGCAGCACGCTGCCCAGGTATTCGGCGAGAGGCATCAGCTCGTTGGCGGCCGCCTCGGCATCGGCCGTAGCGGTCATCCCTTGGCACCGCCGGCGACGAACTCGCCCAGCCAGGCGCGGAACTCTTCGCCCAGGTCCGCCCGCTTGGCCGCGATCTCGACGACGGCCTGCAGGTAGCCCAGCGGCATCCCGGTGTCGTAACGGTGGCCGCGGTAGACGATGCCGTGCACCGGCGTACCGGAATCGAGCAGTGCCGCCATGGCGTCGGTGAGCTGGATCTCGCCGCCGCTGCCGGGCTTGGTGTTGTCGATCGCGTCGAAGATCGTGGCCGGCAGGATGTAACGGCCCAGCACGGCCAGGTTGCTCGGGGCGTCCGCCGGGGCCGGCTTCTCCACCAGGCCGGTCACCTCGACGACGTCCTCGCCCAGGTCGGACGGGCGCACCGAGGCGATGCCGTAGCGCGACGTCTCCTCGGGCTTGACCTCCATGAAGGCCAGCACGATGCCGCCGGTGCGGGCCTGCAGGTCCAGCATCGACGGCAGCAGCGGCTCGTCCTCCTCGACGAACTCGTCGCCGAGCAGCACCGCGAACGCGTTGTCACCGATGTGCGAGGCGGCGACGCCGACCGCGTGGCCCAGGCCGAGCGGCTCGCCCTGGCGGCAGGTGTAGATGTCGGCGAGCTCGCTGGTGCGGCGGACGGCGGCCAGCCGCTCGAGGTCGCCCTTCTCCTCCAGCCGGGCCTCCACGTCGGGGCGCCGGTCGAAGTGGTCGACCATGGAGGTCTTGCCCCGGCCGGTCACCAGCAGCACGTCGGTGATCCCGGCCGCGGCGGCTTCCTCCACGATGTACTGCAGGACCGGGCGGTCCACGACGGGCAGGAGTTCCTTGGGCACGGCCTTGGTGGCCGGCAGGAAACGCGTCGCGAGTCCGGCCGCCGGAATGACAGCCTTCACCGCCCGACGGCCGCTCGCATGGGCCTCTGTCGTCATCTGAGGGGTCACCGCACCTTCGCTCAGTTCATGCCCGGACATGCCGCGAGACTATCGGCCACGGGCCTGTCGCGGCGGTTGTGGCCCGCCGGGCGTGCCCGGCGGCACGGCATCTGGACCCGCCGCATGATCGAAATGCCCCTCCGGTACGCCCGCCGAAACCGCGGTATCCGTCACAGTTGCCGCGGGCACCGGCGCGGACTCGGCCAGCCGGTAGGTGTCTCTCCCCGCATTCTTCGCGGCGTAGAGCGCGTCGTCAGCCGCATCGAGAACCTGCTGCGCGGTCGTACCGTGCTCGGGGTAGACGGCGATGCCGATCGAGACGCTGATCGCGACCCGGTCGACCGGCTGCCCGGTGGCCGCGTCCTGCCGGCGGGCGTCGATCGGCACCGGGATCTCCCGGACCGCGGCCCCGAGCCGCTCGGCCACGATCACCCCGCCGTACGCGTCGGTCTCCGGCAGCAGCACCACGAACTCCTCGCCACCCTGCCGGAACGCGACGTCGACCTCACGCAACCCGATCCGGATCCGCCGGGCGAACTCCCCCAGCACCGTGTCGCCGGCGGCGTGCCCGTACTTGTCGTTGACGTCCTTGAAATGGTCCAGGTCGAGCACGAGCACGGTCAGCATCCGGCCGAAGCGGCTGGCCCGTTCCACCTCGCGGCGCAGCGACTCGCGCAGGTAGCGGTAGTTCCACAGCCCGGTGAGCGGATCGGTGAGCGAGAGCCGCTGCGCCTCCTCGTGCATCCGGACGTTGTGCACGGCCACCCCGGCCTGCCCGGCGAAGGTCCGCAGGGTGAGCAGGTCGGCGTCGTCGAAACCGTCGCTGCCGAGCCGGTCGTAGAGGGCCAGCACACCCAGCGTCGCCGGCCGCCCGGAGATCAACGTGTCGCCGGGCACGAGCGGGTCGCCGACGGTGGCCGGGGCGCAGATCGGCACGGCCACGTACGTCCGGCAGGCCGGCTCGTCGAGCGTGCCCCCGTCCGGCCCGCACTTGCCGCGCCGCGGCTCGCCGCTGGCCGCGAC
>NZ_JBEZGQ010001192.1:0-2343 GCF_040650095.1 Actinoplanes sp. NPDC048791
GCGGGCCCTGGCCGGGGCCCGGGCGAGGGCGCGGCTCCGGGCCGCCGCCGTGGTCAGGGCGGCCGAGCCGGTGGTCGTGCCGCCGCAGACGCTCATGCTGCCGGTACGGGAGCTGGTCAGCACCGGTGCTTGAGGAGGCCGCCGCCGTCCGTTCGACTTATGGTGGACGCCGGAGTGACGATGGTCGCTCCCGAGGAGGAGCGTCCGTGCTCGACCGACCGTACGTGTTGCTCAGCTGTGGGATGTCGATCGACGGCTACGTCGACAGCCCGACTGATGAGCGGCTGCTGCTCTCGAACGACGCCGATTTCGACCGGGTCGATGAGGTACGGGCGGGTTGTGACGCGATCCTGGTCGGTGCCACCACGGTCCGGGTCGACAACCCACGGCTGCTGATCCGTGACGAGAACCGCCGCCGCGCCCGGCTCGCCCGCGGGCTGCCACCGGACCCGATGAAGGTCACCGTGACCAACGGCTGCGACCTCGACGCGGGGGCCCGCTTCTTCACCCTCGGCGACGCCGACAAGCTGGTCTACTGCGCCACCCCGGCCCTGCCGGGAGCCGAGGAACGCATCGGCAAGGTCGCCACGGTGATCGACGGCGGCGATCCGGTCGACCTGACCCGGGTGGTCGGTGACCTGTCCGCCCGCGGCGTCGGCCGGCTGATGGTCGAGGGCGGCGGCACGATCCACACCGGCTTCCTCACCGCCGGCCTCGCCGACGAGCTGCAGCTGGTGGTGGCGCCGTTCTTCGTCGGCGACTCGCGGGCGCCGCGCTTCGTCGGCGACGGCAGCTTCCCTTGGGGCCCGGACCGCCGGGCCGACCTGACCGAGGTCCGGCAGATCGGCGACGTGGTGCTGCTGCGCTACGCCCTTTCCGAGCGCTACCGGGACTGAGCAAGCCGTGATCTGGGAACCTGAACTGTCCGAACGAAATGGGGGGCCGATGTCCGAGACGGCCGGCTGGGGAACGCTCGATGTCGGGACGATCCCGCCAGCCACGGTACGGACGCGTGTCACGGTCCCGTTGCGCTTCGCCGACGGGTATGCGACCACCGCGCGGGTCCTGACCTTCGACGGCCTGGTCGACGGCCGCGAGCACCTGGCGCTGGGCCTGGGCGACTGGGAGAGCGCTGTGCAGGCGACCCCGCTGGTCCGCCCGCACAGCGAATGCCTGACCGGTGACGTGTTCGGCAGCCAGCGCTGCGACTGCGGCCCGCAGCTGCGCGAGGCCGTCGAACGCATCGCCGAGCCGGGCGGCCTGCTGCTCTACCTGCGCCAGGAGGGCCGCGGCATCGGCCTGTACGCGAAACTGGACGCGTACGCGCTGCAGGAGGCGGGGCTGGACACGTACGAGGCGAACGTGGCGCTGGGGCGGGGTGAGGACGAGCGCGACTACACGGCGGCGGCGCAGATGCTGCTGGCGCTGGGCGCCGGGCGGATCCGGCTGCTGAGCAACAACCCGGACAAGGCGGCCCAGCTGGAGGCGCGCGGGGTCGAGGTGACCGAGCGCATCCCGACCGGGGTACACCTGTCGGCGGCGAACCTGCGCTATCTGGCGACCAAGGCCACTCACACCGCCCATACCTTGGACCTGCCGGGCCTGTAGGACCCGGGCGTCGCCACAGCCGCCACGAGGCGGCCACGTGCGGGTCGACGCCCGGTCATCTCGTTCTGCCACCGTGCGGCGGTGCGCGGCGATCACGGAATCCCAGGGCAGGTTCAGACCGCCGCCGGCTGTGCCGGGGCGGTTCTCATCACCGTCGGCGCGCTCCTGGGCCGGTCGGGGCTGGTGCACGTGTACGCCGGCCTGGCGCTGCTCGTCCTGGCCTGGTGGCGACACGGCCGCGACGGGAACGCCCGGCCCTGGGTGACGCTGGCGCTGTGGGCGGGCCCGCTGCTGGCCGCCCCGCCGCTGTTCAGCCGCGACGTCTACAGCTACCTGGCCCAGGGCCTGATGATCGCCGACGGGCTCGACGTCTACCGGCACGGCCCGGCCGCCCTGGGCGGGCAGATCGCCGAGCGGGTCCCGGCCGTCTGGCAGGACACCCCGAGCCCGTACGGCCCGGTGTCGATGCTCGTCTCCCGGGTGGTGACCGCGGTGACGGGTGAGCACGCGACCGCCGGGGTGCTCGCCATGCGCCTGGTGGCGGTCGGCGGGCTGGTGCTGATCGGCCTCGTCGTGCCGCTGCTGGCACCCGGCCACGCCCCGGCCGTCTTCCGCCTGGTGGTGCTGAATCCGCTGGTGCTCATCCACCTCGTCGGCGGCGCCCACCACGATGCGCTGATGGTCGGACTGCTCGCGGCCGGGCTGGCTGCCGCCGTACGGCATCGGCCGGTCACC
>NZ_JBEZGQ010001193.1:0-2340 GCF_040650095.1 Actinoplanes sp. NPDC048791
GCGCAGCCGCGGCAGCAGTCGCCGGGGTGGTCCGCCGGCGCTGGGCGCGCGGAGCACCGGCCTCCTGCTCGTCGGCGCGCCACCAGGGGGAGGCGGGGTCCGCGTGCGACCACGGGCTGCCGTCGTCGCGGGATGTTTCCCCAGGCTGTGGCGCGTCACCCGTCATGGCTCCCATTGGACTACGGCTTCCGGCGGCGATCAGGGAGATGTAGGGCGTGTCGGGACAAAAAGGGCGGCCCGCAGGCCGGCGGCCGAGGTCACTACGCTTGGTACCCATGAGTCACGTTCTCGCCGCGGTCGCCTGGCCCTACGCCAACGGCCCGCGCCACATCGGTCATGTCTCCGGCTTCGGGGTGCCCTCCGACGTTTTCAGCCGGTACATGCGGATGTCCGGGCACGACGTGCTCATGGTCTCGGGGACCGACGAGCACGGCACGCCGATCCAGGTCCAGGCGGACGCGGACGGGGTGACACCCCGTGAGCTCGCCGACCGCTACAACCGGGTGATCGTCGAGGACCTGCACGGCCTCGGTCTGTCCTACGACCTGTTCACCCGGACCACCACCGGCAACCACTACGCCGTCGTGCAGGAGCTGTTCACCGGCCTGCACGCCAACGGCTACATCGTCGCCAAGACGACGCTGGGCGCGATCTCGCCGTCCACCGGCCGCACCCTGCCGGACCGCTACATCGAGGGCACCTGCCCGATCTGCGGTTACGAGAGCGCCCGCGGCGACCAGTGCGACAACTGCGGCAACCAGCTCGACCCGGAGCAGCTGATCAACCCCCGCTCCCGGATCAACGGCGAGACGCCGCAGTTCGTCGAGACCGAGCACTTCTTCCTCGACCTGCCGGCGTTCGCGCAGTCGCTGGGCAAGTGGCTGGACGCGCGCGAGGGCTGGCGCCCCAACGTGCTGAAGTTCTCCCGGAACCTGCTCGACGACCTCCAGCCGCGGGCGATCACCCGGGACCTCGAGTGGGGCATCCCGATCCCGCTGGACGGCTGGCGGGACCGCCCGGACAAGCGCATCTACGTGTGGTTCGACGCGGTCATCGGCTACCTGTCGGCGTCGATCGAGTGGGCCCGCCGCTCCGGTGACCCGGAGGCGTGGCGGCAGTGGTGGTCCGCCGACGCGCAGGGCAAGGACGCGCTCGGCTACTACTTCATGGGCAAGGACAACATCGTCTTCCACTCGGTGATCTGGCCGTCGCTGCTGCTCGGCTATTCGGGTGCCGGCGACAAGGGTGGCCAGCCCGGCTCGCTGGGCACGCTCAACCTGCCCACCGAGGTCGTCTCCAGCGAGTATCTGACCATGGAGGGCCGCAAGTTCTCCTCGTCGCGCAAGGTCGTCATCTACGTCCGCGACTTCCTGGAGCGCTACGACGCCGACGCCCTGCGCTACTTCATCGCGGCCGCCGGCCCGGAGTCCAACGACACCGACTTCACCTGGGCCGAGTTCGTCCGGCGCAACAACGACGAGCTGGTCGCCGGCTGGGGCAACCTGGTCAACCGGTCGATCTCGATGGCCGCGAAGAACTTCGGCGCGATCCCGCCGCTCGCCGACCCGCAGGAGGAGGACCTCGCGCTGCTCGCCTCGGTGCGTGCGGGCTTCACCAGCGTCGGCGAGCTGATCGGCAAGCACCGGCAGAAGGCCGCGATCGGCGAGGCCATGCGGCTGGTCGCCGAGGCCAACAAGTACCTCTCCGACCAGGCGCCGTGGAAGCTCAAGGACGAGGCGTCCAAGCCGCGGATGGGCACCATCCTGGCCACCGCGTTGCAGGCCATCAGCGACCTGAACACGCTGCTGACCCCGTTCCTGCCGCACTCCGCGCAGAAGGTGCACGAGCTGCTCGGCGGCACCGGGGTGCACGCGCCCATGCCGTCCATCGTGGAGGTCGACGACCTCGACGGCGGCCCGGGCTATCCGGTGCTCACCGGCGACTACACGGTCGGCGCCCGGTGGGAGCCGGTGCCGCTGGTGGCCGGTACGCCGCTGGCCGCGCCCAAGCCGGTCTTCCGCAAGCTGGACCCCTCGGTGGTCGAGGAGGAGCTCGAGCGCCTGGGTTCCTGAACCTTTATCGGATTGATCAACCTTGTGGTCGTCGGGTACCTTCGGCGCGCACGGGGGATACGCAAGCGTTTCATCGGTACGGCGGCGTTCTGACGCTGCCGCCGTACCGGTGACGCTTCTTCTTCGTGCGGTCTTCCCCTCGAAGGAGCTTGATGAACTCACGTCTCACGCGGCCGCTGCTGGCGTTCGCGATCAGCGGTGCCCTGGTGGCCGGCGGCAGTCTGGTCGGCGGGCCCGCCTCGGCGGATGCCGTCGCCCCGCAGCCGGG
>NZ_JBEZGQ010001194.1:0-2340 GCF_040650095.1 Actinoplanes sp. NPDC048791
CCGGCCGCCGCCCGGACGGCCACGACGGGCCTGGCCGCCGCCCTGCTCCTCGACCGGCTCGGGCACCGGGGACACCGGCGCGCTGTAGGTGCGCTCACCCGGGGCGAGCTGCGCGAGCAGCGCGTCGCCGGGACGGGCCTTGCTGGTGGTCGGCCTGATGCCGGCCTTGCGGGTGAGGTCGCGGACCTCACTCTGCTGGTCGTCGGTCATCAGCGTGATGACCGTGCCCTGCGCGCCGGCCCGGGCCGTACGCCCGGAGCGGTGCAGGTACGCCTTGTGCTCGACCGGCGGGTCCGCGTGGATCACGATCGCGACGTCGTCGACGTGGATGCCGCGGGCCGCGATGTCCGTGGCCACCAGCGTCTGCGCGCTGCCGTCGGAGAACGCCGCCATGTTGCGGTTGCGGGCGTTCTGGGCGAGGTTGCCGTGCAGCTCCACCGCGGGCACGCCGGCCTGCACGAGCTGGCGGGTCAGCGTCTTGGCGCGGCGCTTGGTGCGGGTGAACACCACCGTGCGGCCGGGGGCGGCGGTCAGGTCGACCAGCACCGGGAACCGGTCGTCGTGGCGGACGTGCAGCACGTGGTGGGTCATCTCGATCGGGGCCTCGGCCGCCGAGTCGACGTGGTGCGTGACCGGCTTGTGCATGAACCGCTTGACCAGCACGTCCACGCCGTTGTCCAGCGTCGCGGAGAACAGCATCCGCTGGCCGTTGCTCGGCGTGCCGTCCATCAGCCGCCGGACCACCGGCAGGAAGCCCAGGTCGGCCATGTGGTCGGCCTCGTCGAGCACGGTGATCTCGACCGCGTCCAGGCTGGCGTAGCCCTGCTGGATGTGGTCGGCCAGGCGGCCCGGGCAGGCGACCAGGATGTCGACGCCGGCCTTCAGGCCCTTGATCTGCGGGTTCGCGCCGACGCCGCCGAAGACGGTGAGGGTGCGCAGGCCCATGGGCGCGGCCAGCGGGGCGATGGTCGCCTCGATCTGGGTGGCGAGCTCGCGGGTCGGGGCCAGGATCAGCGCGCGGGGCCGGGTCGGCCGTCGCGGCGACTTGCTCTCGGCCAGCCGGGCGAGCACGGGCAGGACGAACGCGTACGTCTTGCCGGAGCCGGTGCGGCCACGGCCGAGCACGTCGCGCCCGGCGAGCGAGTCCGGCAGCGTGGCGGCCTGGATCGGGAAGGGGGTGGTGATGCCGAGGTCGGCGAGCGCCGCGGCAAGCTTCGTGGGCACGCCGAGGTCGGTGAACGAGGACATGTAGGTGTGAACTCCGTAAGTCTGAAGGGGTCGTCCTGCCCGGCGCAGACCTCACGGGTCGCGGCGCGTGGTGGTCGATCCAAAGGCGGCCCGAGGCAGAACTGGGCGGGCCGCGAGATCAAGTGTACGCGCTGGTGCACCGCAACCCCGCCGCACCCGACTGTGACCCTCCCTGCACCCCGCGACCCGCACCGTTTCTCCTCAGTGCCGGACTCCCCCCGCCGGCCGGTATCCGAGGAGAGACCCCCATGAGCGGTGCTGTTGTCTTCGACCGCCGTCGCGAGGACGTCGTACGGGCGCACATGCCGCTCGTCGGTCATCTGGTCCGCGAGATGCTGGCCCGGGTGCCCGCCCACGTCAACCGCGACGACCTGCTCTCCGCCGGGTACGCGGCCCTGGTGGCCGCCGCCCGCGGCTTCGACGAGGAGCGTGGTGTGCCGTTCGCCCGGTTCGCGGCGGCCCGGGTCCGCGGGGCCCTGCTGGACGAGCTGCGCGGGCTGGACTGGGCCAGCCGGTCGGTGCGGCAGCGGGCCCGGCGTACGGACACCGCCCGCCAGGAGCTGACCGCCGAGCTGGGCCGGACCCCGACGGCGGCCGAGGTCGCCGCGCACCTGGGCTGCACGGTGGAGGACATCGAGTCCGCGGACGACGACGTGGCCCGGGCCGTGGTGTTCAGCCTGCAGGGCTTCGCCACCGTGGGGGCCGACGACATGGTGACCGAGCCCAGCGCGGGCCCGGAGGAGCTGCTGATCCGGCGCGAGCGGCTGGGTTACCTGCGGCACGCCATCGACGTGCTGCCGGAGCGGCTGCGCGCGGTGATCACCGGTTACTTCTTCGAGGAGCGCCCGATGGCCCGGATCGCCGAGGAGCTGGGGGTCACCGAGTCGCGGGTGTCGCAACTGCGGGCCGAGGCGCTGGCCCTGCTCAAGGACGGTCTGAACACGCACCTCGATCCGGCGCTGGCCGCTCAGAGCCCGGTCAAGGACGGTTGCGTGGCGCGGCGCCGGGCGGCGTACTACGACCAGATCGCGACCCGCGGCGGGCTGCGCGACCGGCTCGCGCTGACCAGCCCCGACGGTCTGCCGGTAGCGG
>NZ_JBEZGQ010001195.1:0-2340 GCF_040650095.1 Actinoplanes sp. NPDC048791
CGCGTCCAGGTCGAGCGACGCGCTCACCGGGCGCCGTCTCGTTGCCGCGGTGCCGACGCCGGCCAGGGCGGCGGAGGCGAGGACGGCCAGGCGGGCCGATCGGGTGCTGTTCATGGGTGCTCCTCAGGTGTGGGATACGACCTGCTGAGCGTCGGCGCCCGGCGTTGGGCGTTCGTTGGGCTTTTGTTGAATCGCGGACGCGCCGGGGGCGGCGCACCGGGTCGGTGGCCGCCCTCGGGGGTCGCGCGGGTCAGCGGTGGGACTTGAGCCAGCCGCGGATCTCGGTGACGACCTGGTGGTCGGGCTCACCGAACGCCGGGACGAACTTCGGGGTGATGTTCATGGTGTGGGCCATGCCCGGGTAGATGACGATCTTGTGGTCCTGGTTGCCGGCCGCGGCGACCGCGGCGTCGGCGACCAGGGCGGCGCGGGCCGGGGTCTGCAGGTCGTTCTCACCGTTGAGCATCAGCGTCGGGCCGGAGAACTTGGGCAGGGCCTGCGCGACGGTCGGGAAGCGGGCGATGTCCTTGATGTAGTCGACCACGGCCTGGTCCAGGCCCGGGACGTTCGGGTAGGCGTCGATGCCGGTGACCTTGCGCAGCACCGCGCCGGCTTCGGCGTCGATGGCCACCTGACCGTCGTGGTCGGTGTCCGTGCCGGCCGCCACCTTGTCCCCGTCGAGCAGGACCGAGCGGAACTGGTCGGCCGCCTCCTTCGGCTGCCCGGTCAGGCCGTTGACCGCCTCGGTGGCCGTCAGCCGGCCGTCGGCGTTCACGTCGAACTCGTCGTGCAGCTGCAGCAGCAGCCGGCCGTAGATCTGCAAGCTCAGCAGCTCCTTGATCTCGAGGCCGACGACGCCCATCTCGATCACGCCGGCCGGCTTCGGGATGCCGAACTTCTTCGGCTCGGCGGCCAGGTTGGCCGCCACGTTGGTGCCCTCGCTGTGCCCGAGCAGGAAGATCCGCGACGAGTCGATCCGCGGCGAGCGGGCGGCGAAGCGGATCACCGCGGCCGCGTCCCGCTGGATCCGGTCGTACGGGTTCTTCGGGGCCAGCTGGGCCGGGTCGGTGCTCTCCACCGGGCCGATGTCCGTCACGCCCCGCTTGTTGAAGCGCAGCGTCGCGAATCCCTCACGGCTGGCCGCCTGGGCGAGCGGGACGAACGTTGAGCCCTTGCCCTCCGGCAGGGTCTGGTTCATGTCGTTGTGTCCGCTGCCGTGCAGCATCACGACCACCGGCAGCCGGCCCTTGGCGTTGCTCGGGTAGGTGAGCTCACCCTTGGTGACCCAGCCCTGACCGAAATCGATCTGTACGGCCTCCCGGGTCACGCCGCGCCAGCCGGACTGCGTCGTGGCCGGGCCGGCTTGCTGGACATCACCGGCGACCGCGCTCGGTGTCACTGCCGCGTTGGCGACACCCACTCCCCCGGCGAGCACCACCGCGGTGCCGAGAGCGACCGTCACGTTCCGGAACTTCTTCGTCGTTGTCATGCCGGCAACGCTATTTTCCGGCGCCGCCGCCAACGATCCCGACAGCTACCAAGCAGTGGTACCGCTAGCGCTACCGATCATCGGCGCGGCCACTACTCTGCAGGCATGCTGACCGCTGAACGGATGGGTATGTGGCGTGGCCGCTACCAGCTGGTCTCCGACGGCACACCGGTGGCCGTCTGGGACCCGTCGTGGTGGCGCACCGGGGGCGACTTCGAGGTTGAGGGCCGCCGGTACCAGGTGCGCGCCAACGGCTGGGGCACCAAGTACCGGATGGCCGACGACCAGGGCCAGGAGGTCGCCCTGGTCGAGCGGGCCGGCCGTAAGCACTGGACCGTGCAGGCCGGCGGACGCACCTACGAGTTCCGCCGCGAGTCGATGTGGGGCAACCGGCAGGCGTGGCTCGCCGACGGGGTCAAGGTGGGCTCGTTGCGCCGGACGAGCGCCTGGTCGGGCGCCATCGAGGCGGACCTGCCCGGCATGCCGCTGCCGGTGCAGATCTTCGTGCTGGGCGTCCAGATCGCGATCTGGCAGGCGCAACAGTCCTCCGCGGCCAACAGCTGACGGCTCAGCCGATGGTGCAGCAGCGGCTCGCTCAGGTGGTGACGGCAGGCGGCGCCACCGTGGCGTACGCCTCGGTCGGTGCCGGCCGGCCGCTCGTCTACGTGATGGGCTGGCTCACCCACCTGCGGCTGAGCTGGGAGCTGCCGCCCGAGCGGGCGCTCTACGAGGCGTTGGCGCAGGGCGGCCGGCTCGTCCGCTACGACCGCGCCGGGTCCGGGCTGTCACCGGCTGCCAGCCGTCCGGCGTCGCTGGCGTTCGAGCTGGAGCAGCTGGCCGCCGTGGCTTCG
>NZ_JBEZGQ010001196.1:0-2339 GCF_040650095.1 Actinoplanes sp. NPDC048791
CGCAGCTCGGCCAGCAAGCCGTCCCGGTCGGCCAGGACCGCGCCGAGGATGCGCCGGCCGGCGGCGAGCAGGTCCGCGACGGCGGGCGTGCTGAGCGCGTACAGGACGAGGCCGTCGTCGCGGAAGGAGGCGACGACGCCGGCCCGCCGGAGGACCGCGAGGTGTTGCGACAGGGTGGACGGCTCGACGTCGATCTCGGCGAGCAGGTCACGCACCGGGAGCGGGCCCGCCTGCAGCAGCTCCAGCGCGCGGATCCGTACGGGATGGCCGAGGACGCGGAACATCTCCGCCTTCGCCTGATAGAGCGGTACCGACACCAGCGACCTCACCGTTCGCTTTGCTGGGCTGCGAATCCCCAGAATTTCTCTGCTGCCGAGTTGCAAATATCGGCAACTCGATTCCGCGATGCACCATTTTCCCAGCGGGAAGGCGCGGCGAAGGCGGACAGGAAGTCCGATCACCCCGCGCCGGGATCCCCGATCCTCGTCCGGACGGCACACACGGAAGAGGGTTGACCATGGCAGAGATGGATGTGGCGCTGAAGGACGCGTTGCAGCTGGACGGCGCGATCGCGGCGGCCATCGTCGACTACACCAGCGGCATGGCGCTAGGCACAGCCGGCGGGGACCGCAGCTTCGACGTGGCGATCGCCGCGGCAGCCAACACCGAGGTGCTACGGGCCAAGCTGCGCACGATGGATCTGCTGGGCCTCAACGAGAAGATCGACGACATCCTGGTCACGCTCGGCTCGCAGTACCACCTGATCCGGCCGGTCACCGGTGGGTCCGGCCAGGGCCTGTTCATGTACCTGGCGCTGAACCGGGACCGCGCGAACCTGGCCATGGCCCGGCACCGGCTCCGGTCGATCGAGCGGACCCTGGAACTCTGACCGGGGCGCCTATGCCGGGTCGGCGTGCAGGTCGCGCAGCAGCTCCGCCTGGCCGCTGAGGACACCGGAGAGGATCTGCCGCGCCACGGCCAGCAGCTCGGCGACGTGCGGGCTGGTCAGCGCGTAGTACACGGTGGATCCCTCCCTGCGGGTGACGACCAGGTTGGCCCGCCGCAGCACGGCCAGCTGCTGGGACAGGTGGGCGGGCTCGATGCCGACCTCGGGGAGCATCTCCGCCACGCAGCGCTCACGTTCACTGAGCAGCTCCAGCACCCGGATGCGCGCGGGGTGACCGAGCGTCTTGAAGAACTCGGCCTTCAACTGGTACAGCGGTCGGCTCACCGTCACCACCTCGGTCCTCATTCCCCCGCCGGCCGGCGGCGGGTCGCGGTCGCGGCCTGCGCCGTGCTGATGCTTCCACGACGACGACCGCGCGGGCGACCGCGGGTCCACCGGCACCGCCGCGACCAACGTCTTGCTTAATTGCTAATCTTCGCAAGTCGCGAGATGACGTGGCAATCGGCCGGCGTGAGAAGAGGGTGCCGTGGGCGGGTCCGTGCCTTTCGTCCGGCTGCTTCCGCAGCGCGCCGACTGGGCGGCGGTGCGCCGAGCACCGCGCGCCGACCTGGTCGCCGGGCTGACGGTGGCCGTGGTGGCGTTGCCGCTGGCCCTGGCCTTCGGCGTCACCTCGGGACTGGGAGCGCAGGCCGGACTGATCACCGCGATCGTCGCCGGCGCGGTCGCCGCCGTGTTCGGCGGCTCGAACCTGCAGGTGTCCGGACCCACCGGGGCGATGACCGTGGTCCTGGTGCCGGTCGTCGCGCAGGTCGGCGCGGCCGGGGTGCTGATGGTCGGCGCGATGGCCGGGGTGATCCTGATCGGGCTGGCGGTGGCGCGCCTCGGCCGCTACGTGCGGTACCTGCCCACCCCGGTGATCGAAGGCTTCACCGCTGGCATCGCCGTGGTCATCGCCCTGCAGCAGGTGCCGGCGGCCCTCGGCGTCTCCGGCGCGCACGGCGACAAGGTGTGGGCGGTCGCCGCCGACGCGGTGACCCGCTTCGCCCGCCACCCACACCCGGCCGCCGTCGCGGTGGCTCTGGGCGTCGCGGCGTTGATGCTCCTCGGGGCCCGCCTGCGTCCCGGCGTGCCGTTCTCCCTCATCGGAGTGGCCGCCGCCACCATCCTGGTCGAGCTCACGCCCCTCACCCTGCCCAGCATCGGGCGCCTTCCCGCCGGCCTACCGGCCCCGTCGCTGGACTTCCTCGACCTCGGCGCCGTGCGGACGCTGCTGCCCGCCGCGGTGGCGGTGGCGGCGCTGGCCGCGCTGGAGAGCCTGCTGTCGGCCACGGTCGCCGACGCCATGACGGTCAACGAACGCCACGACCCCGACCGCGAACTCTTCGGCCAGGGGCTGGCCAACCTGGTCTCCCCCGTGTTCGGCGGGATCCCC
>NZ_JBEZGQ010001197.1:0-2338 GCF_040650095.1 Actinoplanes sp. NPDC048791
CGCGGATGGTCGACCGGCGCCTGGGCCGGCCTCGGAGTGGGCCTGGCGACGGCGCTGGCGGTGACCCCGGCCTTCTTCATCGTGTACCTGGCAGTGACCAGGCAGTGGCGGGCGGCGCTGACCGCAACGGGCACGGCTCTGACCGCGGCGCTCGCCGCCTGGCTGATCAGTCCTCGGGAGACTGCCGCCTGGCTCGGCGAGGTGCTGTGGCGCATCGACCGCACCGGGCCGGTCGACGCGATCGCGAACCAGTCGCTGGCCGGCGTGCTGGCTCGCATCTACGACTCCGCGACAGCGCCGGTGCTTCTGTGGTTGTCGTTCTCGCTGCTGCTGATCGCGGTCGGGCTGATCCGGGCTCGCGCGGCCCACGCGGACGGGGATGAGATCGCCGCGTTCACGTTGGTCGGGCTGACGGTGGCGATCGTGGGACCGGTGACCGACACCCACGAACTGATCTGGATCCTGCCGGCGGTGCTGATCCTGATCGACGCGGCGGCGCGGCGGCGGGTGACGGCGCAGCGGCGGCCACCCGGTCGCCGGCCTGGGCTGACCTTCGCGGTGGCGGCGGGGATGACGTATCTGCTGTTCGTGCTGGCTCCGATGTGGAGTCTGCGGGACTCGTTCTCGGACAACAGCTATGCGTTGGCCCTGATTCTGCTGGTCAACGCGTTGCCTTGGCGTCCGGGGGTGGCGCCGGCGTTTCCGATCAATCGGTGGCTGGGGCGGATTTCTCCCGGCGCACGCCGGAAGCCGGCCACCGCCGGTCTGGGCGGTGGGGGTGGCGGCCGCTCGGCGGACGGCAGCCCGGGTCTTGCCCGGCGGGCGGGGCCGGCGAGCAACCGGCCGGGTGGTCCACTGCCGGCGACAGCCATTCCACCGCCACGCGACCCGGGCCGCTGAGCCGCGTCCGGTCAAGGTGAGCCGCATCAGTCGCATGCGGTGAAGGTGAGACGGCGACCCCTGTCCGCCGACGCTCAGGGGCAGTTCACCCACTCTTCGCTGCCGTCGGTGAACACCTGCCGTTTCCAGATCGGCAGGCGCGCCTTGGCCTCATCCACCAGCCGCGCGCACGCCGTGAACGCCGCCGCCCGGTGGGCCGTGCTCACCGCCGCCACCAGCGCCACGTCTCCGATGCCCAGCACTCCCACCCGGTGCGACACCGCCACCGCGTAGACGTCCGGATCGGCCGCGATCTCTTCCGCCACCTCGCGCAGCACCGCCGCCGCGGACGGGTGGCCTTCGTATTCCAGCAGCGTCACGCCCTTGCCGTCGTCGTGGTCGCGGACCACGCCCTGGAAGGACACCACCGCACCGGCTCGGGGGTCTGCCACGGCTTTCTCATGGGCGGCCAGGTCCAGGGTCGTGTCGTGGACCTCGGCGATCCGCACTGTCTCGGTGGTGGTCACGGGCGCTCTCCCGGATACAGCGGCAGGGGGTGGAACGGGACCAGGTCGCCGGCGACCGCTTCGGTGTCGGGGCGGACCACGACGAAGCCGTCGGCGGTGGCCAGGCCTCTCAGCATTGCCGAGCCGACGTGGCCGACCGGGGTGGCCCGGCGGCCGTCCTGGTCGAGCGCGGCCAGGGCCAGGTGGGTGAAGCCGCCACGACCCGGGACCGGTGCGGTCAGCTCGACCTTGCGCAGCGGCGGCAGCTCCTGGCCGTGCAGGCCGGCCAGCAACGGGGCGACCAGGGTGATCAGGGCGATCACGGCCGACTGCGGGTTGCCGGGCAGGCCGGCCAGGAAACGATAGCGGCCGTCCGGGGACGGCACCTTGGCCAGCAGCATCGGGAAGCCGGGGCGGACCGCGACCGTGTTGATCACGTATTCGGCGCCGAGCTCGGCCAGGGCCGGGTGCAGGTGGTCGACCGGGCCGTTCATCGTGCCGCCGGTCGTGCAGATCACGTCGGCGATCGACAGTGCTTCGCGGATCGCGGCGACGTGCGCTTCGAGGGTGTCCTGCACGGGGCCGCGCACCGCCCCGGGGCTGACAGTCGCGCCGTAGCGGCGCAGCCAGGCGGGGACCAGCGGGCTCAGTGAGTCACGGACCCGGCCGACCCCGGGCGAGCCGCTGGTCAGCAGCTCGTCGCCGAAGACCAGCAGGGCCGCGCGGGGTTGCGGGCGGACCGGGATCCGGTCGTAACCACAGGTCGCCGCCATGCCGAGGACCGCGGGGTCGACCGGGGTGCCGGCCGGCAGCAGCACCTCGCCGCGGCGGGCCTCGTCACCGGGCATCCGCCACTCGGGCTGGGGGCGGGGTGTGCCGCTGACCCGGCCCTCGGCGTCGCGGGTCGACTCCTCGACGCGGATCAGGGCTTCGGCGCCCTCGGGTACCATCGC
>NZ_JBEZGQ010001198.1:0-2337 GCF_040650095.1 Actinoplanes sp. NPDC048791
ACCTCGATCCAGTACGTGCCGTTGGGCAGGTCGGTGACCTCGAAGGACTGGCCCGTGGCGACGACGACGTCGCTCACGTGCCCGGCGGCCACGGTGACGGTCGCCGACGCGGCCGGCCTGTCGGCCGCGCTGGAGCAGGCCGGACCCGGCACCAGCATCGCGCTGGCCGACGGCGTCTACCCGGGGACCTTCACCGCGGCGGCCAAGGGCACGGCGGACCGGCCGATCTTCCTCTGCGGCGGCGCGGGCGCGGTCATCGACGGCGGCGGCATCAAGAAGGGCTACGGCCTGCACCTCGACGGCGCCGACCACTGGCGGATCGCCGGGTTCACCGTCCGCAACGCCCAGAAGGGCGTCATGGGCGACGGCGTCAACCACAGCGTGATCAGCGGGCTGACCGTCACCGCGATCGGCGACGAGGCCATCCACCTGCGCAAGTTCAGTTCCGACAACGTGGTCGAGAACAACGTCATCAGCGACACCGGCAACCGGCGCGAGAAGTTCGGCGAGGGCGTCTACATCGGCTCCGCCAACTCGAACTGGTCAACCATCACCGGCGGCGCGCCTGACACCAGCGACCGCAACGTCGTCCGCGGCAACACCATCTCCGGCACCACCGCGGAGGCCGTGGACATCAAGGAGGGCACCACCGGCGGCACCGTCACCGGCAACACCTTCGACGGCAGTGCCGTCACCGGCGCCGACTCGTGGGTCGACGTCAAGGGCAACAACTGGACCATCAGCGGCAACACCGGGCAGCGCAGCCCGGCGGACGGCTTCCAGACCCACCAGGTGTACGACGGCTGGGGCCGCGGCAACACCTTCACCGGCAACATCGCCCGGGTCGACGGACCCGGTTACGGCTTTCACCTCGCCCCCGTCGAGGACAACCGCGTCGCTTGCGACAACAAGGCGATCGGCGCGGCCGAGGGCCTCGCCAACGTCGCCTGCAGCTGACATCCCCCGCGCTAGGAGACTTCTGATGAACACCACCACCACGCGTCCCCGTCTCACCGTCATCGGCACCGGGTACCTCGGCGCCACCCACGCGATCTGCATGGCCGTGATGGGTTACGACGTCATCGGCGTCGACGTCGACGCCAGCAAGGTCGAGCGGCTCAACTCCGGCGAGGTGCCCTTCTTCGAGCCCGGTCTGCCGGAGCTGCTGACCAAGGCCCTGGAGACCGGCCGGCTGCGCTTCACGACCTCCTTCCAGGAGGCCGGCGAGTTCGGCGACGTCCACTTCATCTGCGTCGGAACCCCGCAGCGCAAGGGCTCCGAGGCCGCGGACATGACCTACGTCGACGCCTCGGTGACCGCGCTGGCCGCCCACCTGCACCGCCGTGCCCTGGTGGTCGGCAAGTCGACGGTCCCGGTGGGCACCGCCGCCCGCCTGGCCGAGGTGCTGCGCGCCACCGCGCCGGCCGGCGACCAGGTCGAGCTGGCCTGGAACCCGGAGTTCCTGCGGGAGGGCTTCGCCGTCGACGACACCATGCAGCCCGACCGGATGGTCTTCGGCGTCACCTCGGCCTGGTCGGAGCAGCAGCTGCGCTCGGCCTTCGCGCCGGTGCTGGCCCAGGGCGTACCGGTCAAGGTCACCGACCTGCAGACCGCCGAGCTGGTCAAGGTGGCCGCGAACTCGTTCCTGGCCACCAAGATCTCCTACATCAACGCGATGGCGGAGGTCTGCGAGGCCACCGGCGCCGACGTGCACGACCTGGCCGAGGCGCTGGCCTACGACGAGCGCATCGGCGGCAAGTTCCTGCGCCCCGGCCTCGGCTTCGGCGGCGGCTGCCTGCCCAAGGACATCCGGGCGTTCGCGCACCGGGCCGAGGAGCTCGGCGTCGGCCAGGCGGTCGGCTTCCTGCGGGAGATCGACGGCATCAACGGCCGCCGGCGGGCCCGTACGGTCGACCTGGTCGTCGAGCTCTGCGGCGGCGACGTGGCCGGCAAGAAGATCGCGGCCCTGGGTGCGGCGTTCAAGCCGAACTCCGACGACATCCGCGACGCGCCCGCCCTGGACGTGGCGAGCACGCTGGCGAGCATGGGCGCGGACGTGCACGTGTTCGACCCGGCGGCGATGGAGAACGCCCGCAAGGTGCACCCCGAGCTGTCGTACGGCAGCAGCGCCCTGGACGTGGCCCGCGGCGCGGACGTGGTCGTGCTGCTCACCGAGTGGACCGAGTTCCGGGAGATCGCCCCGGAGGCCATGGCCGCGGTGGTCTCCGGCATGCGCATCTTCGACGGCCGGCACGCCCTCGACCCGGCCGCGTGGCGCGCCGCGGGCTGGGAGTACAAGGCGCTCGGCCGTCCCTGACCGCTCAGGACGCGGGGGCC
>NZ_JBEZGQ010001199.1:0-2336 GCF_040650095.1 Actinoplanes sp. NPDC048791
GTGTCGGCCAGACCGAGCAGCAGCAGGCCGGCGGCGCCCGCGACCGCCGAGGCGATCAGCACCGGCCGGCGCCCGAGCACGTCGGCCAGCCCGCCGGTGGGCAGCTCCAGCACGGCGATGGTGAGGCCGTAGGCGACGCCGACGACCGCGATCGTCGACACCGTCAGGCCGCGGTCGAGCATCAGCAGGACCAGGGGGACCAGGTAGAGCCCGGCCGGCAGCCAGAGCAGAGCGTTCAGCAACGCGTAGCGGCGCGCGGCCGCGACGGCGTTCATCGGTCCGCGGCGCGCGGGAACCCGGCCACCACGACGGAGACCACGGCGGCTGCCGGATCGTCGGAGTCACGGGCGCGCAGTTCGTCGAGGTGGGCGTAGAAGCGGTCCCAGAGTTCGCTCAGGGACGTCTCGGTCAGCCGTACCTGAAGGTCGCCGATGCCCGCGGCCTCGACCCACGCCGGGGCGAGCTGGTCCTGCTCGGCCTCGAAGCGTTCGACGTCGCCGATCAGGACCTCGACCTGGCGGCGGCGCATCATCGCGGCCGCTTCCCGGCCGGCGTCGGTGGCCGCGAGCTGGGTGTTGCTCCAGCCGGTCGTGCGGTGCACGGCGGCCCAGCGGCGTTCGCGGGGATGTCGGCGCTCCTGCGGCTCGGCCGGCGCCTCGGCGACGAACCCGTGCTTGGCCAGGATGCGCAGGTGGTAGCTGGTGGATCCGGTCTCGGTGTCGAGCCGGTGGGCCAGCTCGGTGGCGGTCGCCGGGCCGTGCCGGCGCAACAGCGCGAGCATGCGCACCCGCAGCGGGTGGGCGACGGCCTTGAGGTCGGCGGGATCGGTGACGTGGCGGTCCTGCTGAGGGTCGGTCATGGGCTCACCCTAGACCATGCAGAGACTTTTATGCAGAGATTATTCTGCAAGGATTCCGACAGGGCGGCGCCGGGCCGCCCACCGCGTCACCGGTACGGTGGCCAGCCCGGCCGCCGCGATCAGGACGCCCAGGATCAGCCAGCCCGTCGCGCCGTACCCGAGGATCAGACCGGTCAGCGCGGCCGGGCCGAGGATCCGGGCCAGTGGGATGCCGCTGTTGTACATGCCCTGGTAGAGGCCGTGGCGTCCGGCCGGGGCCAGCCCGAAGCTGAGTTCCCAGCTGCCGGCGGCCTGCAACATCTCGGCCAGCACCTGCAGCAGCCCGGCCACCACGAGGACCGCGCAGGTCAGCCCGGGGGAGGGAGTGCTGTCCGTGAGCGCGAAGACGGCGCAGGCGCCGAGCATCACCAGCCCGGCGGTACGGACGGTGCGCGCCGCCGACGACACATCGGTGACCCGGCGGGCCACCCGCATCTGCAGGAGCATCACGCTGACCGTGTTGAGCGCCAGCACGACCGCGGCCATCCACGTCGGCGCCTCGGTGGCTGCCACGATCCACAGCGGAATCACCAGGCTGAGCAGCGGCATGTAGAGCAGCATCACGGCGTTCAGCAGGGTCAGCACCGCGTACGGGCGGTCCCGCAGGACCGTCAGCGCCCGCTCGCCCCCGGCCACCGGCGTCGGCGCCGTGCCGCCCGGCAGCCGGCTCAGCAGCAGCGCGGCGATCCCGAACGCGACGGCGTCGAGAGCCAGCACCGTCACGTACGCCGCCCGGGTGTCCAGGGCGAGAGCGATCGCGCCGACGACCGAGCCCAGGGCCAGCCCGCCGTTGATCCGCGACTGCAGCCGGGCCCGGACCCGGGTCCGTTCCGCGGGCTCGACCAGCCGGGTCAGCAGCGCCTGGCGGGCGGCGATCAGGCCGGACTGGCAGACGCCGTACGCGCAGATGACCACCAGGAAGGCCGGGAAACCCCGCGCCACCGGCAGCACCGCCACCGCCACCGCGGTGCCCGCCGCCAGGGCGACCGCCGCGCGACGAGGGCCGATCCGGTCGGCCAAATGGCCCAGCGGCATGCTGGCCAGGAACCCGGCGCCCCAGGCGAGCGACATGCCCAGCCCGAACCGGGTCGCGGACAGCCCGACCACGTGCGTGAAGTACAGCGCGAACGTGACGTAGAAGGCGCCGTCCCCGATCGCGTTGACCAGGTGGGTCCGCGCCAGCGTGGTGGCGACCCCGGCAGTGTCGGCGCTCATGGTCTCCACCTTCGGCGGTGATCGGTACGCCGCAGAAGTGCCAATGACCGCCGAACCGTTCGGGCCAATCCGGCTCAGGCGGTGAAGCAGCGGGCCAGCCGGTGCAGTGCCTCGGGGAGGCGGTCGGTGGGGATGCTGCCGTACCCGATCACCAGGCCGTCGCGTTCCGGCGGCGCCGCGCAGAAGTCCGCCAGGCTCTGCACGCCGACCCCGGCGCGCTCGG
>NZ_JBEZGQ010001200.1:0-2321 GCF_040650095.1 Actinoplanes sp. NPDC048791
GCTCAGCGGTCCTGAACCGGCAGCCGATGCCGGCGCGGGCGCTGCGACCGGCCGTGCCGGCGGTCGCCGCCGTCGCCTCCAGTGCCTGGGCGACGGCACCCGGCGACGCGCTGTAGCGGCGATCAGCCTAGGCTCTTCCCATGGCGCGACCCGACGGCCGAGAGCCCGGCCAACTCCGACCCGTGACCCTCACCCGCCGGTGGAGCATTCATCCGGAGGGATCGGTGCTCGTCGAATTCGGCGACACCCGGGTGCTCTGCACCGCCAGCGTGACCGAGGGCGTGCCGCGCTGGCGCAAGGGCTCCGGCCTGGGCTGGGTGACCGCCGAATACGCCATGCTGCCCCGCGCGACGAACACCCGCGGCGACCGGGAGAGCGTCAAGGGCAAGGTCGGCGGCCGCACCCAGGAGATCTCCCGGCTGATCGGGCGCAGCCTGCGGGCCTGCATCGACCTCAAGGCCCTCGGTGAG
The DNA here is from genome assembly GCF_040650095.1 of Actinoplanes sp. NPDC048791. Classification (NCBI taxonomy): domain Bacteria; kingdom Bacillati; phylum Actinomycetota; class Actinomycetes; order Micromonosporales; family Micromonosporaceae; genus Actinoplanes; species Actinoplanes sp. NPDC048791. Next base: position 471 of record NZ_JBEZGQ010001200.1, read on the forward strand.
AATTCCATCGTGCTCGACTGTGACGTGCTCCAGGCCGACGGCGGCACCCGGACGGCGGCCATCACCGGCGCCTACGTCGCGCTGCACGACGCGGTCAACTGGCTGGCCGACCGCAAGTCGCTGGCCGGCAAGGTCGAGAAGGTGATGCACCGCTCGATCCAGGCGGTCAGCGTCGGCATCATCGACGGCGAGCCGCGCCTCGACCTGATGTATCTCGAGGACGTCGCCGCGGAGGTGGACATGAACGTGGTCTGCACCGGCGACGGCGACTTCGTGGAGGTGCAGGGCACCGGCGAGGCCAACGTGTTCCGCCGGGACCAGCTCGACGCGCTGCTCGACCTGGGCGTGCTGGGCTGCGCGGAGCTGGCGGCGGCCCAGCAGAAGGCGCTGGCGTCGTGAGTGCCCGTCTGCTGCTGGCCACGGCAAACCCGAAGAAGCTGGTGGAGCTCCAGCGCATCCTCGACAACGCGCTCGGCTCCGGCGGCATCAACCTGGTCGGGCTGGGCGACTTCCCGGACTACCCGGACGTGCCCGAGACCGGCCTGACCTTCGGCGAGAACGCGCTGATCAAGGCCCGCGAGGGTGCCTCGCGCACCGGCCTGCCGACGGTGGCCGACGACTCCGGGCTGGCCGTGGACGCGCTCAACGGCATGCCCGGCGTCTTCAGCGCCCGCTGGGCCGGTGGCCACGGCGACGACCAGGCCAACCTCGACCTGGTGCTGGCCCAGATCGGCGACGTCCCGGACGAGCACCGCGGCGGCGCCTTCGTCTGCGCGGCCGTGCTGGTGCTGCCCAACGGCCGCGAGCACCTGGTCGAGGGCAAGCAGCGCGGCCAGATCCTGCGCTCGCGGCGCGGCACCGGCGGCTTCGGCTACGACCCGATCTTCCTGGGCGAGGGCCAGAGCCGGACGAACGCCGAGCTGAGCGCCGAGGAGAAGGACGCGATCAGCCATCGCGGCAAGGCGTTCCGCGAGCTGGCCAAGGTCATTGCCAAGGAGCTTCCCCGCTAGCTTTACTATGCCGCCGTGACCAAACGGGGGATGGGTGTCGCGGCCGCACTGGTGCTGGCCGCTGCGGGGTGCACGCCGGGCAGCACGTCGGCGCAGACGGTGGAGCTGGTGGCCGGTGGCGGCGAGGCCGACGGCGGCCCGGCCGTGGACGCGTTCATCGACGGCCGGCTCGTGGACATGACGGTGGACCGGGCCGGGACGTTGCGGGTGCTGACCGAGACCAACGCGGTCCCCACCATGTGGACGGTTCAGGACGGCAAGCTGTCCCATGTGGCGGTGCCCGGCTTCAGAGCCGAGTACGTGAGCCAGATGACGACCGGCCCGGACGGCGCCGTCTACGTCGCCCTGTGGAACGGCGAGGGCGGCGTCTGGCAGATCACGCCGGAAGGCAAGGCCACCCAGCGGCTCGGCATCAACCGCGACACCTATCGCGGTGACCGCAAGCCGCCGGCCGACGGTGCCGCTGCCGAGGGCGCCTACCTGCGGTATCTGCACGGTGTCGCGGTCGGGCCGGACAACCGGATGTACTTCGCTGAGGAACGCAACGACCCGACGACCCACCAGCTGGTCCGTACGGTCGACGGCGGCAAGATCAAGACTGTGCTGGGGCGGGACCTGGCCGGGCTCACCGCGCGGCAGTGGCGCTCCGCGCGTACCCGGGAGGGCGGTTTCCCGGACGGCACCCCGGCCACGCAGATCGCCCTGGAGGGCGGCCTGAACGACCCGATCGCAATCGGCGCCGACGGCACTCTCTACGCTGCGCCGGGCCGGCGCAGCGTCGTCGAGGCCGCCCGCGGCGACGTTGCCGATCAGCTCGTGCGCGGAGCCGTCCGCGCGGACC
>NZ_JBEZGQ010001201.1:0-1446 GCF_040650095.1 Actinoplanes sp. NPDC048791
GGCCCGCCGGGTCGCCGTCGCCGAGCCGGTGCTGGAGTACATCGTGGACCTGTGCCGGGCCACCCGGGTGTCACCGGCGCTGGAGCTGGGCGCCTCCCCGCGCGGCACGACCGCGCTGCTCGCGGTGGCCAAGGCCCGCGCCTGGCTCAGCGGCCGCGACTACGTGCTGCCCGACGACGTGAAGGCCTTCGCCATCCCGACCCTGCGGCACCGGGTACGCCTGCGCGCCGAGGCCGAGCTGGACGGCGTCTCCACCGACTCGGTGCTGCGGACCGTGCTGGGCGCCGTGCCCGCGCCCCGCTGAGCCGACCGTGATCACCAGGCGTTTCGCACTGCTGCTGGCGCTGGGCCTCCCGCTGCCCGCGATGCTGCCGGGCCCGTGGCTGCTGACCGCGGCCGTGCTGGGGCTCGCGGTCGTGGCGGCAACGCTGGACGTGCTGGTCGCGGCGCCGCTCACCGGGGTCACGCTGCGCCGCTCGGGCGAGGCGACGGTGTGGCTGGGCGAGACGACCACCATGGCGCTGACCGTGGGCAACGCCGCCCGCCGGCCGCTGTGGCTGCGGCTGCGCGACCGCTGGGTGCCGTCCGCCGGCGCCGACAACACCGAGCACCGGTTCAACCTGCTGCCCGGCGAGGAACAGGAGCTCACCACCACGCTCACCCCGACCCGGCACGGTGACCGGCGGGCGGTGCGGGTGACGCTGCGCTCGTACGGGCCGCTCGGGCTCGCGTACCGGCAGCGGCGGCAGAAGTGGAACGAGGCCGTCACGCCGGAGTCGACACTGCGCGTCCTGCCGCGCTTCCCGTCCCGCCGGCTGCTGCCGGAGAAGCTGGCCAAGCTGCGCATCTTCGACGGCGCCGTGGTGACCCGCGGGCGCGGCCAGGGCACCGAGTTCGACGTGCTGCGCGAGTACGTGATCGGCGACGACGTGCGCTCGATCGACTGGCGGGCCAGTGCCCGTACCCATGACGTGGTGGTCCGCACCTGGCGCCCGGAACGCGACCGCCGGGTGATCTGCGTGCTGGACACCGGCCGCACGTCGGCGGCCCGGATCGGCGACGAGCCCCGCCTCGACGCCGCCATCGACGCCGCCCTGCTGCTGGCGGTGCTGGCTTCCAAGGCCGACGACCGGGTCGACCTGCTGGCCCTGGACACGGCGGTCCGGGCCAAGGTGGAGGGCGGCGGCCACCGCACCAAGCTCCCCCGCCTGATCAGCTCGATGGCCGCCCTGGAGCCGGCGCTGGTCGAGACGGACTTCGGGCTGGCGGCCGGCGACCTGCTGCGCCGCGACCACAAACGCTCCCTGGTGGTCATCTTCACGGCGCTGGACGCGGCACCGATCGTCGAGGGCCTGCTGCCGATGCTGTCCCGGCTGACCACCCGGCACCGGGTGGTCCTGGCCAGCGTGCGCGACCCGGAGACGGCGCAGCTGGCTGAACTGCCGG
>NZ_JBEZGQ010001201.1:1456-2315 GCF_040650095.1 Actinoplanes sp. NPDC048791
GGCGCCACCGCCACGGACGTGCACGTGGCCGCGGCGGCGGAGCTGGCCCTGGCCGAACGCGGTCGGGTGCGGGCGCTGCTGGAGCAGCAGGGGGTGCTGGTCGTGGACGAGCTGCGCGAGGACTTCGCCTCGAAGGTCGCCGACGTCTACCTGATGCTGAAAGCAGCCGGGCGCCTCTGACCCGCTCAGCGGGCGGCCAGGAACGCGGCCACGGCGCAGACCACCGCCGCCACGGCCCGGCCCCGGTCGATCAGCAGCAGCCGGTGCACCAGCTCCCGGGACCAGCCCCGCCCCAGCCGGCCGTGTGTCGGCGCCGCGCCGAAGGCCGTGAGCAGCCCGGCCACCGCAGCAGCGGCGACGGACACGATCGTCCAGGCGTCCGGGCCGGCCAGCACCGCCCACCCGCAGGCGACGACGAGCAGGCCGTAGACGACGACCACGACCGGCGTGATCCGGCGGGAGTGCGCGTCGTGGATCTCACGCCAGGCGGACTCCGGCGCGTCGGCCAGCGCCGGGTAGACGACCAGGGACACCGTCAGCTGGAAGCCCAGGTGCAGCGCGGCCGCCGCCAGCAGGATCAGCATGGACAGCAGCTTGGTCAGGCTGTGGGGACCGGAGTGACCGAGTGCTCCGGGGCCAGGTCACCGGTCTCGCCCCGGCGGTGTGCCGCCCCGCCCACGCCCAGCGCGTACGCCATGAAGGCCACCCACACCACCGCCCCGATCCCGATCCGCAGCACGGTCGGCAGGCCGGACGGTGTCACGTACGCCTCCAGCAGTCCGGCGACGCCCAGCGTCACGGCCAGGCCCAGCGCGACCAGCATGCCGCCGCGGGCCCGCTCGGCCAGCGCCTGGCCGCG
>NZ_JBEZGQ010001202.1:0-2311 GCF_040650095.1 Actinoplanes sp. NPDC048791
CCGGACCCGGCGCGCCCGGCCTGGCCGAGCTGGCCGCGCTGGGCGTGGCCCGGATCAGCCTGGGCTCGTCCGTCGCCCAGGCCGCGTACGGGCTGGTGGCCCGGGCCGCGGCGGCGGCCCAGGGCGACGGCGGCTACGGCGAGCTGACCGGCGCGGCCGACTACGGGACGCTCAACGCCCTGCTCACGCCAGGTGCATCGGGTCGCGGCTGAACACGAAGGTGGCGATGTCGAGCCGCTCGGCCGCGCCGTCCGGGCCGCGCAGCACGGTCAGCACCTCACCGGTGTTCATGCCGGCCGTGCCCCGCCAGCGGTCCCGCGACTCCCGGACGAACCGCCACGGCGGCTTCTCCGGCGCGGTCACCTGCCGCATCACCAGGCCCGGGCCGTCGGCGAGCACCTCGTACTCGCGGCCCATCCACCACCAGCGGCCGCACAACTGGGCGACATCGGGGTCGGCCGGCGGTGCGGGACGCCACGGCTCGGCCGGCACCGGCTCGTGGTCCAGCACCGTGGTCAGCACCTCCAGGGCCAGTGCGCGGATGCTGGTGCCGCGCAGGCCGTACGAGTTGGCGAAGGCGATCACGCCGGTGCGGCTGGGCCGGTGCACGGCCAGCTGGGAGTTGTAGCCGGGCATCGAGCCGCCGTGGCCGACGTACACCCGCTCGCCGACGCGCATCAGCTCCGGGCCCAGCCCGTGCCCGGCGGTCCAGGCGTCGTCCTGGATGACCACCGGGGTGCACATCTCGTCGACGGTCTCCCGGCTCAGCACGGCCGGCGCGGGATCGGCCAGGAACGCCGCCCACTTGGCCATGTCGGTCACCGTCGACCAGAGCTGCCCGGCCGGGGCCATCGCGCCGGCGTCCAGCCGCGGCTCCTCGTGCAGGCTGTCGTCCAGCTCGTGCACGACGTAACCGCGGGCGTACGGCTCGACCGGCGCGTACGTGGTCCGCTTCATGCCCAGCGGGTCGAGCACCCGCTTGCCGACCAGGTCGGTCCAGGACTCCCCGGTGACGCGCTGCAGCACCGCACCGAGCAGCCCGTAGGCCAGGTTGGAGTAGTGGTAGGTCCGGAACGGCGGCCCGGCGACCTTGTCGGCCAGCTCGGCCAGCAGCTGGTCGACGTCGCCGCCGGCGCTGCGCTCCCACCAGGGCCCGTCCGGCTCGCGTTGCAGGCCGGAGACGTGCCCCAGCAGCTGGCGCAGCGTCAGCCCGCCCACCGAGGTGCCCGGCAGGTGCCGGTAGAGCAGGTCGTCGAGGGCGAAGAAGCCCTCGTCGCGCAGCTGCATCACCATGGTGGCGGTCAGCGTCTTGGTGATCGAGCCGAGCCGGTACTGGGTCTTGGGGTCGGGCGGCGGGGTCTCCCCGGCGCCGGTGAAATGCAGCAGCGAGCGGTCGCGGACGACCGCCAGCGCCACGGACGGCGCGCGGCCCGCGGACTGCGCGCGGGCGACGATCCCGGTGACGCGTCGGCCGGTTTCCGGCAGCAGGGACACGGTGGGCCTCTCTCGGGCGGGGACGGTCCAAGGTTTAACTGAACGGCGCCGATCTGGCTACGGAAGAACCCGACGTGACGGGACGTCGCCGTGCGAGCGCGGACGTGTCACGATCTGGGTATGGAAAGCGTTCTCTGGATCGTCCTCGCCATCGCCCTCGCGATCGCCGAGGCCTTCACCGCGACTTTCCTCGTCATCTTCTTCGCCGTCGGTGCTCTCGCCGCGGCCGGTGCGGCGGCTCTCGGCGCCCCCGTCCTGCTGCAGGCGATCGTGTTCGCCATCGTCTCCGGCCTCTCCGTCGCCGCGATCCGGCCCATCATCATGCGGCACGCGAAATCCGCCGCCGAGACGGGCGACACGCCGTTCGGCATCGAGGCCATCGAGGGCTCGCAGGCGACGGTGCTGGAGGAGGTGACCGCCGACCACGGGCTCGTGAAGATCGACGGTGAGCTCTGGACGGCGCGCTCCTTCGACGGCGACGAGAAGTACGCGCCCGGCGACCGGGTCCGGGTCATCAAAGTGAAGGGCGCCACGGCGATCGTGTGGCGCGACGAACATCCGAACCTCTGAGCAGACGGCACACATACAAGAGAAAAGAGGACGCCATGGAAGTTGCTATCGGTGTACTCATCTTCGTGATCGCCCTTTTTGCGGTGATCACGCTGGTTCGGTCGGTCCGCATCGTCCCGCAGCAGCGGCACGACGTGGTGGAGCGGCTGGGTAAGTACAAGCGCACCCTGTCCCCGGGGCTCAACCTGCTGGTGCCGTTCATCGACACGGTCCGTACCAAGGTGGACATGCGGGAGAACGTGGTCAG
>NZ_JBEZGQ010001203.1:0-2311 GCF_040650095.1 Actinoplanes sp. NPDC048791
CACCAATTGGGCGCGGTCGCGGGCGGTCAGTTTCACCATGGCCCGGCTGACGTGGGTCCGGGCTGTCGCCGGGCTCAGGACCAGCCGGGCCGCTATCTCTTCGTTGCTCAAACCTTCGCCCACCAGGCTGACGACTTCGCGTTCGCGGTCGGTGAGGGCGTCGAGGCGAGGGTGCGGGCGCAGCACGCGCGTCGGCCGGGAGGCGAACTCGCGGACGACCCGCCGGGTCACCGACGGCGACAGCAGGGCTTCGCCGGCGGCCACCAGGCGGATCGCGCGGACGAGGTCGGCCGGCTTGGTGTCCTTGATGAGGAAGCCGCTCGCGCCGTGGCGGAGGGCGTCGAAGACGTAGGCGTCGATCTCGAAGGTGGTCAGGACGATCACGCGGGTGCCGGTCAGGGCCGGGTCGGCGGCGATGCGGCGGGTCGCTTCGATGCCGTCGATGCCGGGCATGCGGACGTCCATCAGGACCACGTCCGGGCGGTGCGTTCTGGTCTGCTCGACCGCGGCCAGCCCATCCGCTGCCTCGCCCGCCACGAGCATGTCGTCCTCGCTGGTCAGCAGGGTGCGCAGGCCCAGCCGGACCAGGTCCTGGTCGTCGGCGATCACCACGCTGATCGTCCGGCCGGTGGTCATCGGCGCACCGGGAGGGTCGCGGTCACGGCGAAGCCGCCTTCCGGTCGGGGGCCCGCGGTCAGTGAGCCGCCCAGGGCTGACACGCGTTCTTTCATGCCGGCCAGGCCGTGGCCGTCGCGGGCCGGGCGAGGAGGGCCTCCGCGGCCGGTGTCGCTGATCGAGACGGTCAGGTCGTCGTCGGTCAGGGCGAGGCGGACCGAGGCGGTGGCCGTGCCCGCGTGACGCAGGACGTTGGTCAGTGACTCCTGCACGATCCGGTACGCCGCCAGGTCGACCGCCGCGGGCAGCGAACCCAGCGGCCCGGCCACGTCGACCGCCACCGGGACCCCCACGGCGCGGGTGCGGTCCACGAGTTCGTCCAGGCGGGCCAGCCCCGGGGCGGGTGAGCGGTCGTCGGGGTCGTCGCCCCGGCGGACCGCGCCCAGGGTGGCCCGCAGCTCGTCGAGGGATTCGCGGCTGGTGCGGCTGATCGCCGTCAGCGCCGCCTCCGCCTGCTCCGGTTGTTTCGGCAGCACGTGCAGGGCGATGTCGGCCTGCATCATGATCGCGGCCAGGCCGTGGCCGACCACGTCGTGCACCTCCTGGGCCACTCGCAGGCGCTCGGCGTCCGCTTGGCGGCGGGCCTCGTCGCGGCGGTTCTGCAGGGCCTGCTCGCGTCCCACGCGCACGGTCACGCCGATCGCCAGCGGGCCGGCAACCCACGCCACCTGCGGGGCGACGGCCTCCATGCCGAGTCCGTCGCCGATCAGTCCGGCGATGATCAGCAGGCCGAGGGCGCCGGCGGCCGCGATGGCGGCCTGGCCGAGCGGTCGGTGGGCCGCGACCGTGTAGACGGCGATGGCCAGGCTCAGCAGGATCGGCCCGAACGGGAAGCCGCCCAGCAGATAGAGGGACACGGCCACCGTCGTGACGGCCAGCACTGTCACGGGCAGCAGGCGCCGGGCCGCGATCACCACAGCCGCGATGACCACCAGGGCGTACGCCCAGCCGGACACGGACGGGATGCCCTGGTTGCGGCCCGCGGGGGCGGTGCCGGCCAGGCCGATCGCCAGCAGGACGAGCGTGAGCAGCCCGTCCGTCAGGTATCCGGGTACCCGTTTCATGACGCTCAAAGGATGTCACGGCGACGCAGCAGCGCGCCGCCCGCCACCGCGAACACCAGCAGATATGCCCCCACGATCAGCGCGGCCTGGCCGCCTCCGACCAGCGCCTCGACGCCGGGGGTGTCGCCGCCCGCGCCGAGGGCCGCGACCAGCGAGCCCGCGTTCGGGCCGGGCAGCGCCTTCTGCAGCTGCGCCACCCAGTCGAGCAGGGGCGCGGCGATCAGAGCCAGCAGGTTCTGCACGGCGAGCAGCCACACCAGGCCCAGGCCGACCGGCAGGGCGACGCCGCGCAGGGCGATGCCCAGCAGCGCGCCGAGGACCGTCCACATCGCCGCGATCAACCAGCCCGCGGCGATCCCGGCGAGCAGGTCACCGGCGCCCGGCCAGGCGATCGCCCGATCCTCGGCGAACGCGACGGCGACGCTCGCCACCGCGCCCGCGGCGAACACGGCGAGCACTCCGGCGAGCGCGGCCAGGCCGAGCGTGACCAGCTTGGCGGCGTAGACGCGCAGGCGGACCGGATCCTGGGTGAGGACTGTCTTCCAGGTGCCCCAGGCGTACTCGCTGCCGAC
>NZ_JBEZGQ010001204.1:0-2309 GCF_040650095.1 Actinoplanes sp. NPDC048791
ACCGGCAGCGCGCCGGTGCCCAGGTCGATCGAGGAGACCGCGATGTGCGGGACGTCGGCCAGGTAGCGGTCGACCGCCGCGGCCGGGCAGGCCCCGACCAAGATCACCGTCGACACCTCGCTGTACGAGGGCCCGCTCACCGCGCTCGGCTGGGACGGCGACGTCATCGGCGGCGGGCAGGTGGCCAAGATCCAGCCACTGATGACCAACGCCGGCCGGATCGAGCCGGTGCACAACGAGTTCGGCGGCGACCCCCGCTTCTCGGACCCGGCGCTGGCCGCCGGCCGGGCCTTCGCCAAGCAGCTCGGCCTCGCGGCGGGCAAGGTGGGCAAGGGCAAGGCGCCCGCCGCCGTCGAGTCCGGCACACCCTCGGCAGCACCGTCTGCGGCGGCCGGCGCGGCCCCGGCCCCCGGCGCTGAGCTGGGCAAGGTCGAATCGCCGCCGCTGGTGCACGTGGTCGACTGGATGCTCGAGCAGAGCGACAACGTGATCGCCGAGGCGCTGGCCCGCCAGGTCGCGCTGGCCGCGGGCAAGACGCCGTCCTTCGCGGGGGCAGCCGAGGCGATGGTGGCCAAGCTGGGCGAGCTGGGCCTACCGGCCGACGAGGCCGCGCTGTCCGACGCGAGCGGCCTGTCCCGGCGCAACAGGATCAGCCCGAACCTGCTGACCGAGACGCTGAAGCTGGCCGCCAGTGGCAAGAATCCCGAGCTCAGCGCCATGTTCGGCGGGCTGCCGGTGGCCGGCTGGTCCGGCACGCTGCGGACCCGTTTCGTGACCCCGGCGCCCAACCGGGTGGGCCAGGGCCTGGTCCGGGCCAAGACCGGCACGCTGACCGGGGTCAACACGATCTCCGGCCAGCTGGTCACCGCGGACGGCCGGCTGCTGGTCTTCGCGATCATGGCCGACCGCACCGGCGAGTCGGTCGCCGCCCGGCAGGCCCTCGACAAGATCGCGGCCAAGCTGGTCACCTGCGGCTGCACCTAGGGGTTTTCTCAGGGCAGGTGGCTGGTCGGACGCGGGTACGGTGGACGGCATGGCGCAGTTCGTTGACTGGGATCTGGCCGCCGCCACCGCGGGCGCGCTGTCGAAATCCGGACCCGCGGTGTCCTACGAGGAAGCCACGCAGGTGGTGGCGCAGCTGCGCGATCTGACCGAGGAGGCCGCGGGACACGTCGCGGCCTACACCGGGCTGACGGCCCAGGTCGAGGCCCCGCCGGTGCGGGTCGTCGACCGCAAGGACTGGGCGGCGGTCAACATCGCCGGCCTCAAGCAGGTGATCATCCCGCTGGTCACCCGGCTCTCCGGGGACAAACAGCCCGGGGCGGTCGCCGACGCGATCGGCTCCCGGGTCACCGGCGTGCAGGCCGGCACCGTGCTGGCCTACCTGTCCGGCCGGGTCCTCGGCCAGTACGAGGTCTTCTCCGCCGAGCCGGGCCAGCTGCTGCTCAACGCCCCGAACATCGTCGAGGTCGAGCGCAAGATCGGCGCCGACCCGCGCGACTTCCGGCTCTGGGTCTGCCTGCACGAGGTCACCCACCGCACCCAGTTCACGGCCGTGCCGTGGATGCGCGGCTACTTCCTCGGCGAGGTCCAGGCCTTCGTCGACGCCTCGCAGAACGGCGAGCACATCCTCGAGCGGATGCGCCGCGGGGTGGCCACCCTCTCCGACGCCCTGCGCGACCCGGACAGCCGCTCGTCGGTCATCGACCTGGTGCAGACCCCGGCGCAGAAGGCGGTCCTGGACCGGCTGACCGCGCTGATGACGCTGCTGGAGGGCCACGCCGAGTTCGTCATGGACGGGGTCGGGCCCGAGGTCATCCCCTCGGTCGAGTCCATCCGGGCCAAGTTCAACCAGCGCCGCGAGAGCGGCAACCCGCTGGAGAAGGCGATCCGCCGGCTGCTCGGCATCGAGGTCAAGATGCGGCAGTACGCGGAGGGCCACAAGTTCGTGCACGGCGTGGTCGAACGGGTCGGGATGGCCGGCTTCAACAAGATCTTCGACTCGCCGCTGACCCTGCCCCGGCTGGACGAGCTGGGCGACCCGGACGCCTGGGTGGCCCGGGTGCACGGGCCGGTCGGGCTGGCTTCCTCCTAGCGGTCTCCGGCCGTGGCCAGGATCGCGCCTTCGGTCGCGGCCGTCCGCAACGCGGTCCGCCGGGCGCTGCGCTCCGGCGCGGCCGGGGAGCTTGTTCTTGTCGCGTCTTCTGGTGGGGCTGATTCGCTGGCCCTCGCTGCCGCGACGGCCTTCGTGGCGCCCCGCCTGGGCTTGCGCGCCGGGCTGGTAACCGTTGACCACGGATTGCAGGAAG
>NZ_JBEZGQ010001205.1:0-2308 GCF_040650095.1 Actinoplanes sp. NPDC048791
AGCAGCGCCCGGGCCAGCGTGTTCGACGCCAGGACGTCCGTGCGGCGGCCGATGATGAAGGCCGGGTGCTCGGTCATGGAGGCGATCAGCTGCTGACGCTATTCGCCGCGGCCGGAACCGATGATCACGAAGGTGCGGTCCGGCGCCGGGCGCATCAAGGTGAGCCGGACCTCGCGCGGCCACCAGCGGGTCGGCTCCCGCCAGGCGCACTCCACGATCCGGGCCCGCGGGTTGTCGGCACAGTCGCCGAGCTGCTCCCAGTGATCGAGCTGGGTGGCGACGATCTGCCGCGACTGCAGCCAGGGCGACCCCGGCGGCATCGCGTAGCTGCGCACGGTCGCCGCCCCACGGTCGTTGCGCAGGCCGCGGGCGATGATGCCGGCGCGGTCGAGGACGACCCGCTCGTACCCCGTGGACTCCACCACCGCCCCGGCGGGCGGGGAGATGGCGTGCGGGACGCCGGCGGCTCTCCACCGTACGAGAGCAAGCGCGCCCAGGGTGAGCAGGACGACCAGCAGGACTCCCGCGATGGCGGCGCCCAGGCGCCGTCGACCGATCCGCACAGCCGGAGCCTAGGCGACCGGCGCCACGTCGCCGGCCGCGGATGCACCAGAAAACCGAACCCCCGGTCGGCCGGTGACCCGGCTGGGCGGCGGGTGTCCCGGCTGCGAGCGTCAACGGCATGAATGCTTCCGTAGCACCCTCACCCCCGGCCAGGAGATCAATGCGGCCGTGGTTCACACGTGGCCGCCTGCTGAGCGCGCTGCTGGTCGTCGGCCTGACCGCGGGACTTCTTCCCGGGGCCGCGGCCACCGCCAGGGCACCGGCGTTCCGGATCGGCTGGGCGCCGTGCGCGACCGCACCGGCCGTGCAGTGCGGCACGCTGATGGTCCCGGTCGACTGGGCGGCACCGGGCGGTCCCCGGGTGCCGATCTCGGTGGCCCGGCGCCCCGCGGACCAGCCGGCGACCAAGATCGGCACGTTGTTCTACAACCCCGGCGGCCCGGGTGACGGTGGCGCTGAGTACGTCATGGCGGCCGAGCGGTTCTTCTCGGCGACGGTACGCGCGCGGTTCGATCTCGTCGCCCTGGATCCGCGTGGCATGGGCACCAGCGTCCATGTGCAATGCGGGCTCAATCCGATCGTGGCCGAGACGACGCTGTTCCCCCGCACCGAGCAGCAGTTCGACCAGCTCCGCCGGCACAACCGGGCCGTCGGCCTCAGCTGCCTGGAGCACACCGGCGCGCTGCTGAAGCACATGGACACCGTGACGGTGGCACGGGACCACGAGGCGCTGCGGCTCGCCCTCGGCGTCGGCCAGGTGAACTGGCTGGGCATCTCGTACGGGACGCAGGTCGCCGCCAACTACGCCGAGCTGTTCCCGCGGCAGACCCGGGCCATGGTCCTCGACGCGGCGCTGGAGCACAGCAAGCCGGAAGGCGTGCAGGTCGCCGACGAGATCGTCTCCCAGGAGAACTCGTTCAACCGGTTCACCCGCTGGTGCGACACCGCGCCGTCCTGCGTGCTGCGCGGACAGGACGTCGGAGCGGTCTTCGACCGGCTGGTGGCCGGCGCGGACCGCCGGCCCCTGGCCGTCCCGGGGGCGCTGCGCCCGGTCACCGGCGAGGACATCCGGATGGGAACCATCGGCAGGCTCACGTTCAAGGAACCGTCGATTTACGGTCCGGACGTGTCCTGGGCCGGCCTGTCCCGGGCGCTCGCTGCCGCGGTGGCCGGCGACGCTGAGGCATTCGCGGTCGCGCCCACCGCCGACGTGCCGCAGGAATCCCTGCTCAACATTCTCGGCAACGCCTGCGGTGACTACGTGCCGCAGATCGACAGCTGGGCCGAGATGCAGCAACGCATCGAGCTCGGCCGGCAGCTCGCGCCGCACCTGAAGGGGGCATCGGAGACCTGGCGGGCCAACTTCTGCATCGGCTGGCCGGTGCGGGCGGCCAACCCGCCGCGCACCCTCGATGTCCGTGGCGTGCCGGCTCTGATGGTGCACGCGGTGCACGACTCGTCGGATCCGTACGTCTGGGCGCACAGCCTGGCCGCCCAGATCGAGGGCATCGACCTGCTCACCCGCACCGGCGACGGGCACACGTCCGTCTACACCTCGCCCTGCGCCAGGACCGCGATCGACGAGTACCTCGTCCGTCCGGTGGCACCGGCTGTGCGGGTCTGCGCCGGCTGATCGGCTTCTTGTCGTACCCCGCCGCTAGCCTTCGGACAGTTCTCATGGGGGAGGCGTGCGTGCGGCGACACCGGTTCGTGCGGCGGGGCAGTGTGGATGCCCCGCCGTTCG
>NZ_JBEZGQ010001206.1:0-2305 GCF_040650095.1 Actinoplanes sp. NPDC048791
CCCAGATCTCGAGGTCGGTCGCGGCGGCGGTGTCGCCGGTCAGGTGCACGGTGCGGCCCCGGACCTCGGCGGTACGGGCCAGCGCCGGTCCGCGTACGAGCACCGGCCCGGCAGCGGTGTCGAGCCGCCAGATGGTGTCGGCGACGCTGTCCGCGGCGAGCAGGAGCAGCAGGGGTGGGCGGCCGCCGCCGGTGATGCGTACCTGGGCCAGGCCGGTGTGGGTGTAGTTGAGCCGCAGGTCGCCGGTGGTCGCGTCGAAGGTGCTGGTGACTGTGGTGCCGCCCGTTACCGTGACGGTCGGTGCGGACGCGTACCGCAGCACGGTCTCGCCGTCCTCGCCGTCGCGGCCGTGCAGGGCCAGCAGCCCGTGGGAGCCGTGCGGGGCGTGGGTGGTGATCTCGGAGGTGGAGTAGACCAGGTGCTGAGCCTCGACGTCGTACCCGGCGACGAGGATCTTGGCGTCCTGCCCGTCGAGCCGCAACTGCCCGGACTGCGGCACGGTGTACGAGCCGTCGCCGGTCTCGACCGGGAACCGGAAGGTGTCGTTGGTCGTGCCGTTCGAGGGGTTGTGCACGGCGTGGTAGAAGTGCGTACCGGTGTCGGGGTTGACGTTGTGGTAGAGCTTCACCGCGGCCGACGACGCGGTCACCGGCGGGCCGGCGTCCACCTTGGTCAGTGGTGCGACGCTCTGCACGAAGGAGCCGAGCTGTTTCATGGCCAGCGCCTTGGGCCGCAGCTGCCGGGCCTCGCTGATCGCCGCGCCGTAGTCGTAGGAGCTGTAGACCACCGGCGCCGGCAGCCAGCCCCAGCTGGTGCCGCCGAAGGTCATGTAGAAGTTCTGGATGCTCAGCCGGTTGGCGATGTTGGTGCCGTAGAACACCCGCTCGTAGCCGGGCCCCTGCCGCACGGCCGTGCACGGGTAGGTCCCGTTGCTGCCCCAGTAGTCGAACCAGCCGCCGCCGAACTCGGCGGTGAAGCCGGGGGTGTCCGGCGACGCGGAGGCGCCGCCCCGGGCGCCGCCCGGGCCGTGGATGCCCCAGTCCGGCGCGGTGTTGGGGCTGCCCGGGGTGGCATCGGTACGGCAGGTGCCACCCGGATACCCGTCGAAGGCGTACAGGTCGACGGGTCCCTCCACAGTGCCGGCGACGCCCGAACCAGCGGGCACCCAGCGGCCCTCGCGGCCCTTGTCGTTGTGGAAGATCGGCACGGTGATGCCGTCGGCGCGGACCTTGTCCCGCAGGTGGGTCATGTAGGTGCGCTGGGTCGTCGCGGTGTTGGCCAGCTCGTTCTCGATCTGGTAGAGGATCACCGTGCCGGTGCCGTCGGTGAGCTGGTGCCGCTTGATGACGGCGTCGACGGCGGTGAGCCACTCGTCGGCCGCGGCCAGATGGTCCGGGGCGTCGGTGCGGGCCTTGCCGGCCTGGGTGGTCAGCCAGCCCGGATAGCCGCCCGCGTCGACCTCCGCGTTGATGTACGGCCCCGGCCGCGCGATGACGTAGAGCCCGACCTCGGCCGCGATGGCCAGCAGCCGGTCCATGTCGCGGACGCCGGTGAAGTCGTACACCCCGGGCGCGGGCGAGTGGTAACCCCAGTCGAAGTAGACGGAGACCGTGTTGTAGCCGGTCGCCTTCATCTTCTGCAGCACGTCGCGCCACAGGCCCGGGCTCGGCAGCCGGAACGGGTGGAACTCCCCCGACCACACGAAGGTGCGCCGCCCGTCGAGGATCAGCGAGTACCGGTCGTAGCCGATGGTGTGCGCGGCAGCAGCCCGGGGTGGGGCGGCCGGCGCCGCGGAGGCGTGGACCAGGCCGGCACCGGCGGCGAGCAGGGCGACGACGGTGAGCAAGAAGCGGCGCCGCAAGCGGCGTGGGTTGGTCATCTCATCCCCGGTGAACGTCAGATGTCTGGGGTGTCCCGCCGAAGTTATCGATGAAACCCGATGTCCACAAGCCACGATGATCCGATGTCCGGCGGCGGGGCGGCCGCCCGGAAGGGGAACCATGAGCGAGTCGTACGACCGGTATCGGCGGGACCTGTGGCGGGACAAGGCCGAGGCCTACCGGCGCAGCTTCGCGAGCCTGTGCGCGCACCCCGTCCCGCTGCTGCTCGACGCGGTCCGGGCCGCGGCCGGGGCCCGCGTCGCCGACGTGGGCTGTGGCACGGGTTCGGTCAGTGAGGCCGCGGCGGCCCGCGGGGCGGCGGTGACGGCGGTCGACGCCGAGCCCGGCATGGTCCGGGCGACCGCGGCCCGCCTTCCGGCAGTACGGCCGGTGATCGGCGCGCTGCCGGAACTGCCCCTGCGGAC